>NZ_JBHUCX010000092.1:20314-161154 GCF_042678105.1 Alicyclobacillus fodiniaquatilis | reverse complement strand
GCGGCCCATAACTGCGATGGTGGTGGGTACCTACATGGGTGCGGTGTTACACTTCCACTTCGCCGGTGACGACATCTATTTTGATAGTAGAGTGGTATTCAAGCTGAAGTCGGTTTCCTTCCTGAAAGTTCAGCGGAAGGAAGACATAGGTCGAGTTGAAGTAGTTTTGTCCGTCACCGCCCCATCTGTCCCCTACATAAATGTAGGATGTCTTTTTTGTCCCCTTGATGGTCAGAACAAAGGCGGGTTGCGAATGGTATGTCGTCTTGTCGCCAAATTCCTGTAAGGAAGACCATTTGCCTTCGATGTCGGAAGCTGTTCCATACTTCCCTTGATTTGGAGCCCAACCGGTGCAGAAGGAGCTTAACATATAATAGAATCCGTCTTTTTTGAACAGCGCTGGCGCCTCTCTGTATTCTCCCTGCCACAGTTTGTTGACTAAGCTGTCGACATTCAAGTAATCGTCCTGGAGTCTGTAGATGTGCATATCGGCGTTATCTCTGGCGGCCGATAGGAAGTAAGCTGTCCCGTCTTCTTCTTGATAAAGTGTGCAGTCCCGAGACATTTCTCCATATGGATTGAAGCTGCCATGATAAGTGAAATCGCCGTCTGGCGTATCGCAGGTTGCGACAGCGACCGCAGCGCAAAGATAATCTTCGCCGTTTTCATAGTGAGCCCACAGCACATATTTTTTTGTGCGTTGATTGTAAATGACTTTCGGCCGCTCGATATTTACTTTTCGCCCGTTCTCATTCTTCAACTGCAAATCTGTCCTGACTCTGATGGCCTCTGTTTTCGTTTCTGTTGTCAGGATGTGATTCCGAAACGTCCAGTTGACAAGGTCTTTAGACGCATAACAACTGACATAAATATGGTCCTGTCTGTTTTCACCGTACCAGTAGAACGTATCTTCCACTTGCAACATAAAACCGCCATGAGCGTGAAGTACTTTACCATCTGTGTCGAACAGGGTTTGTCCATTTTCAATTCTCATTGGGGTTCAACTCCTCGACGAAATGACTTGAGCACAATGTAGATCCTGTTTATTGTTGGATGATCCACCTGCATATATTATGATTTGAAAGAGAAGTGATAATAAAGCGTTTTCGCAAAATAATTGAAACGATTTTCAGACAAATCAATCAAATTGATCCCGTGCTGACAGTTTAGGAGGGAGAATGATGATCAACGACAGGAATATACCATCTATTTTCGGTGATGAAAGCCAATATTGGAAGGGTACCAGGCGAAAAGAAGTCTTGGATCTGTTTTCAAATGAAATGTACGGTAGATTGCCTGCAGATGACGGCGAAACAGCATACCGAGAGTTGTCATCCACAGAGATCGCTTTTGGCGGTGAAGTCGCGCGAAAAGAGATCATTCACGTAGACGTAGCAGGGAAAAACGGCAGTTACAGTTATCCATTCATTTTCATCACACCGCTTAGCGGCGGCCCTTATGTCACGCATCTGCACCTCTCTTTCAACAACCCTGAAGAAGTGCGGGCGGGATTGCTGGATGCAAATGGGGCATGGACCCAGAATGAAAATTACCCACCTATTGAACTGCTGTTGAAAAAGAAGCAGGCGTTGGCCATCTGCTTTGCCGCTGATATTGAGCCTGACGACAATCAAAATTTTCCACAAGGCTTGGCCAGCACCATTCTGCCGGATTACGAACAATGTTCGGGTGAAGATATGGGCATGATTGGCGCATGGGCATGGGGAATGCGCCTGATTGTGGACTACCTTGTCACGCGGACAGAAGTAAACCAAAAGCGCCTAATTGCCTCTGGCTGTTCGAGATTGGGCAAGGCCGCGCTTTGGTACGGTGCAACCGATGAGCGAATTTACTGCACCGTCAGTTTCAATTCAGGTTGCGGCGGCGCAGCCATCTCCAGAAATAAACGGGGGGAGACCATCGGCAGAATGATGGAAACATTTCCTCGCTGGCTGTGTAAAAATATGCAGAAGTACGCTGAAAATGAAGATAAAATGCCTTTTGATCAGCACATGCTGCTTGGTTTGGCGGCTCCGAGGTTGCTGTACGTCACCAGCAGTAGCAAAGATGATTGGAGCGATCCCGCTAGTGAATTTTTAGGGTGTGTCTTGGCGAACGAAGCGTATCGACAGTACGGGCGATTGGGGATGACAACCGATTTGTTTCCAGAGCCAGGCGTTCAACTGCACGAAGGAGACATTGGGTATCACGTGCGTGATGGGGAACATGGCGTAAAGACATATGATTGGGAAAAATTATTGGAATTTGTGGAGAGAAAGGGACAGGAGGATTAAGCAGAAACGTTGTGATTTTGTGTAAGCCGACCACTTTGCCTTCAGAAAGAAGTAAGAACTCGTTGCAGCGCTGAGGCAAGCGTTCGGATGTCTGCTGCACAGCTGTTTCTAAAGCAGTGGATGTTCTCATATTTCAGTGTTTTTCGCAAAACTGGAGTATGAAACATCCATTGATTTTTATTTGCCTGATTTGCATAAAGACGATATTTGTAATACTATGATAACAATAACATAAAATGATTTTCAGCCGTCTAAAAGGATTTCCGCGCTGTGATTTTGTCATTGGCGATGTATTGTCATGAACGCTAAATGATCAATTGAACAAGCTCTACTTGCAATAAAAGTATCGCAAAATAAGCTAAAACGATTTGAACCGACATGTCCTGCAAGGGTAGCATCCGACAACATGCAATCCGGTCTATGCTGCTTCAAGGAACTGCTGACACATTTGTGTTAATGTTAACCCTTTGCGCTTTGCTATTTAGAATCCTATATTTATCAATAGACAAGGTTTTGTCTTAAGTGGGATTTTGACACTCGGAATATACCAAACATTGTGGGGATGGGACATTGAAGCAGCAGAAACTTCCTTTGACGGCCGGTGATATTTGGTACTACTACAAGGCGTATTTCCTGATTGGCGCGGTGATACTCGGGATTGTTGGTTATCTCATCTTTAGTCCACACCATTCCAAAAAAACAGCGTTGAATGTCACCTTTATTGGGGAGAGTGTGGCCCAAAACCAAGAGAGCCAGTTCCAAAACGAAGCGACAAAGGACGTTCTCACAGGCGAAAGCGGGAAGTACGAAATCAGTCCGCAGTTCATATTGGCGCAAGGCGGTTTGACGGACGCGCAAAATGCCGACCTTGAAATGAAACTCACAGCCTCTGTCGCTGCAAAAACCATGGACGTTTTGGTGTTGGATAAAAAAGATTTCCTGTTGTTGCAGAAAGATGGGTATTTTCTCGATTTGAGTAAAAAGAGTGGCATCGTGAAAGCAGGCGAGGGTCATTTTGTTGGAATGCAAACACAGCATGGAGATGGAAAGGCGATTTACGGCATTGATTTGACAGGGAATTCGTTACTTAAACGCATGGATTATGTCTCGGACGATCCGGTTTTAGGCATTGTCGCAAATACACCACATTTGAATACGGCTGTCCAGTTTGCGCAGTGGCTTTTACAGCAGGGGAAATGAAGATTTAAGCCAATGTGGAACGTGAGAAAAGGGGGTGAGAAATACAGCGGCATGGAATGACACCATGCGGTGATGGGCGAGAACGTATGGCCGATGTTTGCCAAGTTTGCTTTACACAGTGTGATTTCAATGGAATTCATATCATCTTGGTGCATGATATATGAGACAAGGAGGGTGAGTCTGTGAAATTCGGTGTGAGCACATATAGTTTGGTTCGGAGTATCAGAAGCGGTGAAATGACGGTGACGGATGTCATTCAATGGGCGGCAGACAATGGTGCAGAGCATGTGGAGATCGTTCCATTCGGATTTACGCTTTTTGAAAATCCGGAATTGACAGACCAAGTTCGCCACAAAGCGGAGGATGTGGGTGTGGAGTTATCCAATTATGCCATTCTCTCAAATTTCACGCAGGAAGATGATGAGGAATACGAGCGAGAGATCGCCCGCGTGATGAAAGAGGTCGACGTTGCCCATCGCCTGGGTGTGAAATTGATGCGCCACGATGTAGCCTGGTTGCCTACACCCCCCAATGGCAAAGGTGGCCCGGCAGGTCTGTTTATGGATGATTCGACGGTGAACATCGCGCGGTTTGAACGTGAATTGCCGAGAATGGCTGCGGCGTGTCAGCGAATTGCCGATTATGCGGCGAATTTCGGGATTACGACCAGTGTCGAAAACCACTTGTACTATGTGCAAGCCAGTGATCGCGTGCAAAGGCTGATTCAGACCGTGAACAGAGAAAATTACAAGACGACGCTCGATGTCGGCAATTTCATGTGTGTCGATGAAAATAGCGTGATCGGCGTGAGAAAAAACATTAAATATGCATCAATGGTTCATTTAAAAGACTTTTACTACAGGCCATCTTATCGGGATCCCGGTGAAGGGTGGTTCCGGACTTCGAATGGAAATTTCTTGCGCGGCGCAATTTTTGGACATGGAGATGTGGATACATGGGATGTGCTGCGGACCATCAAAGCGTCTGGGTATAACGGATATGCTTCTATTGAATTTGAGGGTATCGAAGAGTGCAAAATGGCGACCAAAATCTCTTTGGACAACGCCCGGCGCATCTGGAATCAATGTTGAACGAACCATCGGGGAAAGGTGTGGCGCCAAGGCGCGACTTTTTTCCTGGTAGGGTGATGAAGTAAAGAAAGTAGGGGTTTATGTGACATCTCGCAGATTGGAAGGACGAATTGCTGTGATAACGGGGGCGGCGTCTGGCATTGGAGAAGCTTGTGCGCGTTTGTTCGCCAGTGAAGGTGCCGTGGTCATTGCTGTAGATAAGACAAAGGAAACAGGCGAAGTTGTCGCTCGCAGCATACGGGAAACGGGTGGTATCGCGTCATTCGTCCACGCGGATTTGGGTCGAGAAAGCGATTGCAAACGGGTCATCGAAGATACATTGGCTGAGCATGGTAAAATTGATGTGCTCTTGAATAATGCTGGTATGTTTCTCGGAAAATCTGTGCCCGAAGCGACTTCAGAAGAGTTTGACAGCGTGTTCCAAGTGAATGTAAAAGCGCCTTTTTGGCTGTGTAAGTACGTACTGCCGCATATGGAGGCGCAGGGCAAAGGGGCAATCTGTCTGATGGCCTCAAAGACCGGCTTAGTTGCTCAATACGATTCACCGCTGTATTGCGCTTCGAAAGGGGCCGTTGTGCTGCTTATGAAAGCGTTGGCGCTTGATTACGCCAAGAAGGGCATTCGTGTCAACGCGGTATGCCCTGGCATCATCGATACGCCGATGTTGGACTACGCAATCAATCTTGCGCCTGATCCCATCCAGGAGCGCAGATGGAATGAAGCGGCGCAACCGATTGGCAGACTGGGTAAGCCTGACGAATGTGCGCATGCTGCGCTCTATTTGTGTTCGGATGAAGCATCGTTTATCACAGGTGTAGCCGTGCCTGTCGATGGTGGTTTTACCGCAATGTGATAAAGCCGTCGTGGATGGGGAGCGCGGTGGTGGGTGGGTAGATTAATTCAACAGGCATCGTATGGGGCTAGAATTACAGGGTGAGATAGGATGAAAAAAATGCTGAAGGGGATTCCCAGAATTCTGTCTCCAGAACTGATGAAGATTTTGATGGAGATGGGACATGGAGACGAGATCGTTTTAGCGGACAGTAATTTTCCAGCGGCGAGCTGTGCAAGAAAATTGGTGCGTGCAGATGGGCATGCAATGCTCGATTTGCTGGATGCCATATTGGCTTTTTTTCCAATCGATACGTATACAGCGTATCCGGTGACCCTGATGCAGGTTGTGCCAGGAGATCCGATGCCCGCAATATGGGAGAAGTACCGCCAAATATTGATTCATCACGGCATACAGATCTCGAAACTTGGCTTTGTTGAGAGAATGGCCTTTTATGAAAAAGCAAGACAAAGCTATGCCATAGTCGCCACTGGTGAGGAATCCTTGTACGCAAATATTGTGTTGAAAAAGGGCGTGATTGAAGCTGCAAGATAAGCAGCGAGCATGCAGGATTTCACTTGGCACGCCGGGAAATGAATCCATTTTGTGCTGACAGTGCGATGATAAAAGATGAGAGAACCAAACGCAAAAGCCCTTCCTCACTGGAAAGTGGGGGGCCTTTGTGTGGAAAATATCAATAAAAGGGTCATATCAGGGGCCATCACGATGGTGTTATCGGGTGTGCGTGACCGAGGATTTCCGAATGATGACTTCCGGTTGGAGAATCATTTTCCGCGGTGATGGTACAGGTACTCCATCGATGACTTCGAGGAGCATTTGCGTAGCTAAAGAGCCAAAATTGTAGGCCGGTTGCGTGGCAGCGGTGAGAAAAGGTTCCGGCAGGGACAGCGGATCGTAATCGTCAAATGTGACAATTGCACAGTCTTCCGGGACAGATAAACCGCGTTGGCGCAGAAAGTGGATGGTCTGAACGGCGACAAAGTTGTTCGCGGTAAAAATGGCCGTCGGTCTTGGTGAACAAGCGAGCAATTCGTCGATCAACGCTGGATCTAACGCGCTGGAGTACGACGATTCTTTGACGTAATCTGGCCGAAAACCGAGGCCGGCCTCTGCGAGAACCTGCTGATAGCCAAGTAGCCTGTCGCGGCTTGTTGATGTACTTAGATTCCCGGTGATGATGGCGATGTGCTGATGGCCAGCATCGATCAAATGCTGCACAAGTTGCCGAGCGCCCATTATGCTGTCTCCTCGCACGATGTCTGCTTTGACGCCGTCGATTTCCCGGTCGATCAAGACAAAGGGGATGCCAAAGTCGGTCAGGAGTTTGATGTTCTGTTTGGAGGCGTCCGAGGCGGGGACCACGATGGCGCCGTCAACGCGGATGGACAGACACATTTCGACGTAATGTTTTTCCTTCTTTACGTTTTCATCACTATTGCAGAGAACGACGCGGTAATCCTGCTTGAGCGCCATGTCTTCGGTGCCGCGAGCCACAGTGGTGAAAAAGGGGTTGCGAATGTCCGGGACAATGAGTGCGAGTGTATGCGTTTTTTTTCTAACTAGACTGCGCGCCAGCCCGTTGGGCACATAGTTCAACTGTTTCATCGCTTCGACTACTTTTCGGCGGGTCTGTTCTTTGACATACCCTTTCCCGTTGATGACTCGCGACACAGTCATGGACGATACATTTGCGAGTTTAGCTACGTCGTGGATATTTGACATTACACACCTCTGTTAAGACCATTTATGATAATGATAACGGTTTGATTTTGACATGTCCCTAAACAGTGAGTATATGGCATGCGGATTGAGAAATCAAAAAGACGCCTTGTTTGTCCGAATTTTGCACCTTATATGCAGTCTTCCACGTTATTTACAAGTAAATATCGCCTATGCTAATGTGTTATTGATAACATACTGTGGATTGTTGAAAACGTCACGCGTGATGCCATTGAAGAAAGAGGATGATTTTTTGCAACAGCTGGATTTGGCCAAACCAAGTAAACAACAGTTGGCATGGCAGGATTTAGAGCTTGGCATGTTTTGTCACTTTGGCATGAACACGTTTTGCAATCAAGAGTGGGGGGATGGGACGGACTCACCCGAAAGGTTCAATCCAACTGCATTGGACGCGACACAGTGGGTTCGCACGGCGAAACGGGCAGGCTTTCGGTATTTTATCCTGACAGCCAAACACCATGACGGATTCTGCCTGTGGCCGACCAAAACGACAGACTATTCGGTCAAGTCCAGTCCTTGGAAAAATGGGCAAGGGGATGTCGTGCGCGAATGTGCCGAGGCCTGTGCGCGTGAAGGGATGTTGTTTGGGCTGTATCTATCGCCGTGGGATCGCCATGAGCCTTGTTATGCCGACAAAGCGGCGTATGATGACTTTTATCTGGCGCAGTTGACGGAACTGCTCACACAGTACGGACCGTTGGCCGAGGTGTGGTTTGACGGCGCTGGATCAGAGGGCCGGGCGTACGATTGGCCGAGCATCATTGGGCTGGTCAAGGAACATCAGCCAGACGCGATGATTTTCAATATGGGCGCGCCTACCATTCGTTGGGTTGGCAATGAGGATGGTGTTGCGCCGTACCCTTGTTGGAACACGGCGGAGACGGCGCGCGCCAGCATGTTTACAAGTGATATGCTCACTTGGTTGCCGGAGACGCCCCTTTGGGTTCCGGCTGAGTGTGATGTGCCGATTCGCAAGCGGCATTGGTTCTGGCATCCGAACGATGAAGACAGTTTGCACACATTAGACCACTTGCTTGATGTCTATTACCGTTCTGTAGGGCACGGGGCGAATTTATTGCTGAATGTGTCTCCAGATGACAAAGGGCAATTGCCAGATGTGGACGTGGCGCGCGTCATCGAATTCGGGGACGAGATCCGAAGAAGGTTCTCTGCGCCAGTGGCGGCGACGAAAGGCGAAGGTGACGAGATCACATTGGCGTTCGCTGGCGAGTCGTCTGTCAATCATGTGTGTCTGATGGAGGACATCGCGCACGGTGAGCGCGTGCGGGAATATGTGTTGGAATGCCTGCAGAACGGGAAGTGGGTAGAGCTTATACGGGGAACGGCCATCGGTCACAAGAAGATCGATCACTTTGCGACGGTGGAGACGGCACAGCTGCGCGTGCGCTTTGTCACGTCTGCGGCAACGCCGTTGATTCGGGATTTTTCCGCTTTTTATGTCGAGTGAGCATTGGCGCCATGGGCAACAGCGTTCGATTGCGGCGTTTAGCCCATGGCGCGTGAACTCGTCCAGTCGATCACGTCCGATACGGTTCGCAAACCAATCTGTTCGCACAGTTGGATTTCCTTTCGCCATACCTCGGCGGTCATGCGCACGTCGGCATCTGCCTGATGGCGTCCCTCGATGTCTACGTTTAGCCACTGACATACCTCATCCAGCGTAGGCACACGTGGAATGCGTCCAAGCGCCTGCGCCACCACCGCTGTGTCGATCACGATGGGACGTAGCTTCAATTTCCAGAGTTGGCGGGCTTGGCGCTGCAGGAAGGACATCTCATGTCCGGCGTGATGGGCAATCCAAACCCGGTTGACGGCCAAGGAAAGCGCCGCTCGCAGCACTTCGCCGAGATCATGCCCGGATTTCAGTTGGTCAGGCGACAAGCCTGTGAGATTCCATATCGTCTCAGGCACGCTTGTGAGATTGTCGTGACGAATCAACTGGTACATAAACTCGGAGAAATGTGGCTCTGTGCCTGTCAAGCAGCCCGCCGCGATCGACAAAATGAGGTCTGTCTCCGCCGAAAAACCGCTGGTTTCAATGTCGATGACGAAGTAATCGATCATCGACAGCGGTGCATCCCAAATCTTTTGCACAGAGGAAGTAGGCATTTGTTCATCTTCTGGCCGTTGGCTGTGCAGGTCGACTGCATGATTCGGACCTCGAAACCATTTCATCGCGATACCCTCATTTCCGGAAAGTACGATGCACCAAACGTTCTAGCCGCTTGGCGGTCTGCACATGCAGATTTGCTTCTTGGCGATATGGCTCACTGAGCGTGTTCCAGCACACCAAATCTTGTGGCGGCTGTTCTTTCGCGAGATCTTCTAGGTGTTGAAAAAGTCGCAAGCGCCAGCCAAAATGCAAGGCTGACCGAATGTTTGAGGCCAATTCTTCGGACAGGACGCACATCGATTGAAGCGCGTGTAATCTGTCTTGAGTTGGCAGCGCGTGAACACCTTCACGCAGGGCGAGGAGCCGCACCGAGTGGACGATGGGGTTCAACAACCCGGCTTTTACATCAAAGTATTGATGTCCATGCACGGTTTTTGTCTTCACTTGTCCGCGCAGATCTATCGCAACGCTTTTATGGATACCAAGGTGCGCCATCTCCCAACAAATAAATGAAGATTTGCGGATGCCAGCGCAGACATTCTCCGCAATGTTCGCCCATACTGTGGTTTCTTGGTACAGTGGGCGGCTATCCGCCATGATGAATAGGTAACGCGCATGCTGCCAGTTTGGAAACGAGAAGTACTGGTCAATGCGCTTTTTCCACGCTTCTTCAGTGCCAATCCAGCGGGGGTTGGTGCCCATGACAAATCCCTGGCAGGGCTGAAAGCCAAGACCGTGCATGCCTTGAATGAACTGCTCCAAGTATCTTGTCGCCTCATCAGTTTCAATTTCGCCGTCGGTGATGAGGGCGTAGTCGAGATCGCTCCCGAGGAGGTCTTCTCCTCTTGCTGCAGAGCCAAATCGGATGTAGTGCACATGTTTTCGGATGTCTTCGGGCACATATGCTGTCCAACCCAGACGGAGGAGTTGCTCTCTTTGGATTTGAAATGCGTCAATCCAGTCTTGCAGCGAGCCACCTTGTGTGAACCAGGATTGCGATGTTTCAATGACAGCATGAAGCCATATTTTGTGTCGCGCGAAACGATCCTCTGCTGCAAAGTCCGCAAAGTTCAATTCAGGAAAAGAAATCACTTTGAATTCCTCATTTCTCCGCTTCATCATATCATTTCGTTGCTTTAAATCTCGTGTGTGGCTTATAGAATTTCGCCGTAAAAACCATGGATTCATTCGTGGGATAAGGCGTTTGCCAAAGGCAAAATGCGCTTTACGCACTAACATGTACAACATAAAATATAGGTACGGAGAAGATGAGCGCGTACAAGTTATCCGTCAAGTAAAAGATGTTCTACAGGTGGGTGCGGTCATCGGATGGACAAAATGGCACTAGAAGTCCGAATTTGGACTTGCCCGAAGTGTGGAACCAAACATGACCGAGACATCAACGCAGTGAAGAATGTCTTAGCCGCAGGGCTTGCGGTGTTCGCCTGTGGAGAGGCGGTAAGACCCGCTCGAAAGCTAAAAAAGCCGTAGAGCGGGCAAGTCCTCTGCGAAGCAGGAAAGCCAACGTGTGAGCTTTGGAATCTCACGTCTTTAGGCGTGGGAGGATGTCAAGATGAGGACAACAATTACCTCTTTGAGCGGAGGCTATGCGATGCGTAGCAAAACGGAAATATTGGAAAGCGCCAAACAGGAAAACGTGCGTTTCATCCGCCTGCAGTTCATCGATTTATTTGGCACGCTGAAAAACGTCGAAATTCCAGTAGAGCAGTTAGATAGCGCGTTGGACGGCCGCATCATGTTTGATGGCTCCTCCATTCAGGGCTTTGTCCGGATTGAAGAATCGGATATGTATCTCAAACCGGATTACAACACTTGGCTGATTCTGCCCTGGTCACCTCAACAGGCGCGGATTGCTCGCCTGATTTGCAATGTGCATCTGCCAGACGACAGGCCGTTTGCTGGGGATCCGCGCACCATTTTGCAGCGGGCTGTGGCAGAAGCGCAGTCAATGGGCCTGAACGCTTGTCGAGTTGCGGTGGAACTCGAATTTTTCCTGCTCAAATTGGATCAACAGGGAAAACCGACGACCACTCCGAATGACGAAGGTGGCTATTTTGATATCGCGCCGACAGATGAAGGTGAAAATTGTCGGCGCGATATCGTCATGACACTTGAAGAAATGGGATTTCGCGTCGCTTCGTCGCACCATGAAACCGCTCCTGGCCAGCATGAAATTGATTTGGATTTTACGGATGCGGTCAGTGCTGCCGATAACATTATCACGTTGAAAATGGTCGCTCGGACCATCAGTCGCCAGCGGGGCTTACATGCCACATTTATGCCAAAACCTTTGCAGTCTGCGGACGGTTCCGGGATGCACTGCTATTTCTCCTTGTTTCACGAAGCAGAGCATGCGTTTGCTGACGCAGCGGACACCTTGCATTTAAGTGAGATGGTCAGATCCTACATCGCCGGCCTTTTGTTTCATGCGCCAGGCATCACGGCGATCACCAATCCACTCGTAAACAGCTACAAACGGCTGATTCCTGGTTATGAGGCGCCATCATACATCTTTTGGTCGACCAACCATCGCATGCCGTTCATTCGAGTATCCCAAGCTTCTGACACTGGCACACACATTGAATTGCGATCACCTGACGCTTCGTGCAATCCGTACTTGGCTTTTGGCATCAGTTTGTATGCTGGGCTCGATGGCATCCGCAAGCGCATGTCTTTGCCAAGTCCAGTTCATCAATCCATTGCGGCAATGTCCGAAGAAGAGCGATTTAGACAAGGAATACGTCGACTTCCTACCAATTTGGAGCAGGCAGTTGAATCCCTGGAGGAAGACGAAATTATCCGGACTGCCCTGGGTGAACACGCGTATGCACACTTCATTCAGGCGAAACTTTTCGAATGGGAACAGTACCAGAAGACCGTACACCCTTGGGAGTTGAACCAGTACGTGGAACAGTATTGAGTACATCGCCAGCCTGAAGATGAATCTGCGCTTTGGTGTAGGGTGGGCGAAAACATAAGAGAAGGCTTGGCGGCACAGGGCGCCAAGCCTTCTCTTATGTCGCTTGCGCATTTTGGATTGGACCAAAATGATTTATTCATTTTTCGGGAAGGTTGCCGACTGTTCCGGAAAGAATTTTTGTATCTGCGTCGGTGTCAGCGTTTCTGGGTATGCCGACTCGTGGTGCAGTATCAGATCCAACCCCATGATCTCCTCTTCTTTGGTGACGCGAATGCCCATCACGAGGTCGACCACTTTGAGGAGAATCCACGTGCCGATACCGGAGAATAACCAGGTTGCGACAACCCCGATAAGTTGCAGCAACAGTTGGTGCGGATTTCCTTCAAACAAGCCATTGGCGCCACTGGAATTGACGGCTGTCGTCGCGAACAGACCTGTTGCGATGGCGCCCCATGTACCGCCGATGCCGTGGCCGCCAAATGCATCCAGCGCGTCATCATAGCCAAGTTTTGACTTCATAAATGTGGAAGCGAAATAACAAATGGCGCCGCCAAGCAAACCGAGAATGATGGACCCGCCTGGTGAGACAAATCCTGCCGCAGGTGTAATGGCGACCAACCCAGCAACTGCGCCGGCGCAAACGCCCACGAGTGAGACGTGTCCAGTCTTTAGCTTTTCAACAATCATCCAGCCGACAGCTGCTGCGGCCGTTGCGGTGTTTGTCGCGAGAAACGCTTCAGCAGACAAGAAGTTGGCGCCTAGAGCGCTGCCTGCGTTGAAGCCAAACCAGCCGAACCACAAAAGCGCTGTTCCGAGGAGGACAAATGGGACATTATGCGCTTTGATGGAACCGGAACCGTGTTCTGCTCTGCGACCAAGGTAAATGGCTGCCACCAATCCGGCCACACCGGAAGAGATGTGTACGACCGTGCCGCCAGCAAAGTCAAGCACACCCAACTGATGCAACCAACCACCAGCGCCCCAGACCCAGTGTGCCAGCGGATCGTAAATCAATGTGGCCCAGAGGACGATGAATACGATGAACGATGCGAATTTCACGCGTTCTGCCAGGCCGCCAACAATGAGCGCCGGCGTGATAATGGCAAACATCATCTGGAAAATGCCGAACACCATGTTGGGGATGGTGCCAGCGTAATTGCTGTCTGGTTGGGCCCCAACGCCGTTCATGAGGAACCACTGAAAATTCCCGATGATATGGTGAAAATCGGGACCGAACGCCAAACTGTAGCCGATGATGACCCATTGTAGTGAGACCACCAAAATTACTGCCACGACTTGCAACATGGTAGTAATCACGTTTTTGCCACGAACGAGCCCGCCGTAAAAAAACGCCAATCCGGGTGTCATCAAAAGTACAAGTGCAGAAGAGGCCAGGATCCAAGATGTATCACCAGAATCAATTTGATTAGTTGTGGCAGCAAAGCTTACATTCGGAACTAGGATGGTACCCAAAAGAACACATAAAACCAATAGATAATTACATTTAAACAATTTTTTCATCATTCCACCTCGATTTCACAGAATTTAATGTTTAATATAGGTGGAAGTATACGTGAGTATCCATGGATAGTCAATGTTACATGTTAGTTTTTATTACACGAAAAATCAATCGATGTCTTTATACGCGTAAATAATGTCTGAGCTGCCAATTACACCTAATGGAGCGTCAGCGCGAGTGACCACGAGATAGGTGACATTGCGCTGTTTCATGATGGTCAGTGCTTCGGCAAGACAGGCACTTTCATCAATTTGATAAATGGTTTCCGGCAGCAGGCTTTCAACCAACTGGTTCGTATGCTGGCTGTTGAGTGCCTCCAGCACCTGAGCGCGGGCGATTGAGCCCACAACGACACCTTGTGGGTTGCGGACGACCGCAAACCAGGCCGTTTTTTCAGCAAAGCGCTGCCATGCTTCCTCGATGGTGACATTTGATGGGATGGTCAATCTTTCCATCGCCAATGCTTCGCCCACGGTAATTGCCTTCATGCGATTTGGATCGCGCTTGCGCAGGATATTTAAGCCGCGCCGCACAAGTTTCAGCGTGTAAATGTTATCTTTCGTCAATGTGCCTGTCACCGTTGCGGAGATGACCGACGTGATCATAATCGGGAGAATAATGCCGTAATCGCCAGTCATCTCGAACAACATCATGATGGAAGTGACCGGGGCTTGTGCGCTGCCTGCAAACACGCCAGCCATGGTGATGGTTGCCACACTGCCAGGACTGATGCCCATGTGGGGGAACAAGTCAGCGAAAACCAGGCCAATGGCGCCGCCCAACATAGAGCCCATGTAAAGGCCTGGAGAGAACACGCCGCCAGACCCTCCTGCTGCAATGGTGATGGAGGTTGCGAACAGCTTGAGAATCAACAGCGTGATCAACAGCGCTAAACCAAGGTGGTTTTTCAACGCCATATCCACTGTGTCATAGCCAACGCCAAAGATCTGGGGAAACCAAACGCCGATGATTCCGATGATGGCCGCGCCAAACAGCGCTTTTAGCCAAAATGGCCATTTTCGCCGATCAAACCAGTCTTCTGTCCCATAAAGCACTTTAATGTAGACGTAGCTGAATAAACCCGCGAAAATGCCTGCAATGATGAACAACCAATAAACTTTAAAATCCCCTGTGTGATAAACCGGCATTGGAAAAGCAGGATGATTGCCTAGATAAATGCGACCGATGGCTGCACTCACGACGCAGGAGATGACAATGGCGGTGAAGTTTTGCAGCGCAAAGCTGCCGAGAATGACTTCAGTTGCAAACATTACGCCGCCGATGGGCGCATTGAAGGTGGCCGCGATTCCAGCGCCGGCACCGCACGCCACAAAGAGGCGGAGGGTGCGCTCCGGCAGGTTGAGGTATTGGCCCAGGATGGAGCCGAACGCTGAGCCGATTTGAACGATAGGTCCTTCTCGCCCTGCGGAGTTCCCAGAACCAATGGTGATGGCCGATGCGATGGCTTTCACGAAGACCACGCGCGGCCGAATGATGCTGTGATTTTCGGCAATGGCGGCCATCACCTCGGGAACACCGTGTCCTTTGGCTTCTGGGGCAAAACGTTTGACAAACGCGCTGACAATGAGTAAGCCGATGATGGGGAATAAGATCACATGGTATCGTCCAAGTGAAGAAAGCGCATGTGCGCCAAAGCCAAAGAAGAAATCTGTAACCAGGCTGATGAGTTTGCGAAAGCCAACTGCGCCATATCCAGCGACAACGCCAATCAGAACTGCGTACAACAATAAAACAAGTGGTTCGGGGAGTACATTCGTCAAGCGGGCGTGGAATCCGGGATGTGATTTGTACCACTTTCTGAAGGAGAATTTGCTTGTCTTATTGGTGTGATGAGTAGTAGTACTAAACCACAAACGATTCAAAGTGAAATCCTTCCTTCTGTAAATGTCGCTGCATATATATTCAGTATTATGTTACAGTACATGCGGTCTTGACTTCAATGGGGGCAAAGTGTATATTCAAGCGCTTATATAACGCGGATGAGGACAGACGGTGACATTTTTGTTTCGGGAGAGAGGGGAACGGAGTTGCAGTCTTTGAACGGTTCCATCAATTCCGTCTGGATGGATAGATATTGGTTTGAATCCGGTGTTTATTTTCGGGGTGGGTCTAGCGTGTTTGGCCACCGCTTTGGTCTCCGTGCGGTTTAGTGGAGTTTTCCCATCGGCTTTGTGTTAGGGTTCATTTTATCCGTCCTGTATTACCGCTATGGTCACTGGAAATCCGCCGTCATGTTGCGGAACCAAAGCGCATCCGCGCCAGCAGATGCCGTGGAGCCTACTTGACGTCACAGTGGTCACGCGCCATCACTTCCCCGCATATGCTGACACCCTATAATGGTGAGAGGCGGGAGTTGAGTGGAACAGCGAGACAGGGGGAATCACGCTGATCGTCGTGGATTGCGACGAAGTTTGCGGGCTAGACATATTCAGATGTTGGCATTTGGCGGGGTGATTGGCGTTGGCCTGTTCTATGGCGCATCGGTGTCGGTGCAACTGGCTGGCCCAGCCGTCATCCTCGATTTTGTGATTTGTGGCATCATTGTCGCGCTTGTGATGCGCGCACTTGGCGAGATGACGGTAGCGGAGCCTTCGGCGGGATCGTTCAGCATCTATGCGAAAAAGTTACTTGGGGAGCGAATGGGCTTTATCACGGCGGGGATGTGGTGGTTCTATTGGGTTGCGACGGTCATGTCCGAATTGGCGGCCATTGGCAAGTTGATTCAGGTGTGGTTTCCAGGCTGTCCTGCTTGGGCGCCGGGGTTGATTGCCCTGATTCTCTTCACGGCATCCAATCTAATGATTGTTCGCATCTTTGGCGAATTGGAATACTGGTTTGCGGTCTTGAAATTACTCGCCATTTTGGTGTTCATTGTCTTTGGGCTGTTGATGATGCTCACGCCTTGGCTACATGTCGGCGGGGCGCTTGGTCTGACGAACTTGTATGTCAATCATGGCTTCTTCCCGAATGGTTTGTTTGGCGCGGTGATGGCGCTGTCCTTGGTGGTGCAAGCGTACAGCGGCATTGAGACGCTCGGTGTGGAGGCAGGTGAATCGGCAAAGCCCACAGAAACGCTGCGAAAGGCGTTTCGTTCGGTCACTTGGCGGGTGCTCATCGTGTACGTAGGTTCCATGTTTGTCATGCTCTGCGCCTTTCCGTGGACGTACCTGATTCATCACAGCGGCAGTCCGTATGCTTTGATGTTTGCTCGGGCTGGCATTCCAGTGGCCGCAGGACTCGTCAATCTGATCATCATCCTATCTGGTTTATCCTCTTGCAACACAGGGTTGTATGGCGGAAGTCGGATGTTGTTTTCGATGGCGCGACAAGGGTTGGTGAGTCGCTCATTCGGTCGATTAAATGCGCGGGCGGTGCCCTATGTCGCAGTATGGGCAACGGCCATCGCCATTTCCATCGGCATCGTCATCACCTATGTGGACCCGAATCATGCGTATGTTTGGATTACGAGCGCGTCTGCATTTGCTTCGCTCTGGACTTGGTTTGTGATTTTGCTTGAACATGTCATTTATCGTCGGCGGAAAAATGGCACAGCAGGAACAACTGAACAAAAGCGCATGCCGATCACGTCGTTTATCGGCATGGGACTGCTGTTCATCAGTTTTGTGTTCATTGTCTGGTCGCCGTTGACGCGCGTTTCCGTATTTGCGGGGGTTGTATTCCTCGTTCTCTTGTGGGTCATTGACTGGCTGCGTTCGCTGCGCCGCAACACTGTGCGCTAGGAACTTGGCGGATGGAGGAATCATTGCGGCAGGATCACTAAAAATGGCGTGTCCATTGACACGCCATTTTTAGTGTGTAAAAAAAGATATCAGCCGTCGATGGAGTACGCCTTTTGAATGGCAGTAACGCCTTGTTTAGCGACATCCAGCGCAGTTTTGCCTTGAAAATCCTCGATAAACAATTCCAGCGACAAGTAGCCGCGATAGCCAATGTCCCATAGCTTCTGTGCAAACTGGTTGGAAGGAAGGATCCCCTCGCCAGGGAATACTCTATCCTTGTCTGCAATGGTTTCACGGCTGGGCGTTTCTGGATAGTCGTTGACGTGTACCATGCCGATGCGATCACCATTGAGATAAGAAAGCCCAGACAATTTGCTGCCTCCCGTGTACATGTGGAAAGGATCCAACAGGATTTTGGCGTCGGCGACACCACTTTCCATTGCCACATACACTGCATCACTCAGACGGGAAAGTTGGTTGGCGCGTCCCCAGAATTCGAGCAATGGCTCTACACCGATGTCGCGCGCTAACTCGGTCAATTTGGCGAATTGGCTGGCCATATCGTCCAGTGAAACGCCGTCCACATTGCCGAATGGCGGTGCGGCGGCAGCGGCACAACCGATTTGCGCCAACTGTTCCAACTCTCTTTTTGCCTGTTCAAAACCTTGGCTGCGTTCGGTTTCATTGGCATCGGACCATTTCCAAAAGGCAATCGCGTTGACCACTTGGATGCCTGTCTGTTCGATGTGATCGCGAAGCTCTTTTAGCGTTCCTCCGTTTTCCAAATAGGCGTCGAGATCCCGCACCCAAATTTCAATGCCTTCGTAGCCAGCCGCAGCGGCGATGCGAATTTGCTCTGTGATGTCCAGTTTGAACGGCAACAGTGTGGAGGCGTTCAGTGACAGTTTAAACGGAAACATGAAATTCCTCTTTTCTTTTGATTTCGAATGTCGTATGCGGGAAAAGCAGCATGTACGCTGTTTATGCCATCAAGTCGAGCTTTTTCAAATTGTCATAGCTGATTTTCAAACTCTGGAATGGGTCAACACGACATTCGTCCTGTTCGACGACCAGCCATTCAACGCCAATTTCCTCGGCGACTTGGGCGATGGCCTGGAAGTCAAGTACGCCTTTGCCGATCTCGGCAAACGCTTGTTCATCTCCTGCTTCCATGTCTTTGATATGCAGCATCGGCGCCCGATTTTTCAATTTGCTCAGGTATGCTACTGGATCCTCGCCGCCCTTTTGGATCCAGTAAGTATCCAGCTCTGTTTTCACCAAATTTGAATCGGTTTCGCGCAACAGGATATCCAGTGCGTATTCGCCGTCAAACTTCACAAATTCCCAATTGTGGTTGTGATACAGAAACTGTAGGCCGCGCTGACGAAATTTTTCACCGATTTGGTTCATCTTCGCCGCTTTGCGCAACACGTCCTCCCGTGATTCGAAGCGGAGAGAAATGGTGACGAACTTTCCTCCATCAACTGCTTCGAGATAATCGGCAATGACATCCGTGTCAAAGTCCAATGTGTCAAAACCTGCGTGCGTGCCGACCACCTTCAATCCTAAGCGGTCCAAAAGCTCTTTCTGTTGGGGAATTGACATGCCTGCTGGCGGCAAGCCCAATTCAATGCCTTGATAGCCAATTTCAGCGACCTGTTCCAAGGCGCCTGCGTAATCTTTGGCGAGTGCCTCGCGAATTGTGTACGGTTGAACAGCTACTGGGAATTTTTTCAACGTCCTCACCATTCCTTTCATCACTCGTCCGTGTTAGGCGTCCAGCAGGTTGTACTGCAGCCCGAGGGGCAGTGGAGCAGGGCGTTCGACGGTGGAGCGCAAATGGACGTGCTTTTCCGTTTGCGACGCTTCGAAGATGCTAAGTGAAATATCCAAAACATGACTGGCGAGGCGTCCATTGGCGCGGTTTGGTCTGCTGAGTTGTATGGCGTAGGCCATGTCGGCAATGCCCATGCCGCGACCCTCTTCGGCGTAGGGATGCGTATGCGGGATCTCTTTTTTCTCCCCGTTCAGGAATTGGATAGTGACTGGTCCCCCGAACATATTGGGATCTGGCACAGTGAGATTGCCCCGTGTCCCGTATATCTCAAGTCGGGGTAAATAGCCAAAGCTTTCCTTGGCCGCTTGTAGATTTGCCACAACACCACTTTGGAAATCGAGGACGGCGGCGACATTGGTCGGTGCTTCCACGGGAACCGCTTTGCCGTAAGCGGATGAATTCGGGTTGGTGATGTTCACTTCTTGATACAGTTGCTGCGCCGAACCCGTCACGCGGCGCACGGGGCCAAGCATGGCAATGAGCGCTGTCAAGTAATATGGACCCATGTCCATCAGCGGATCGCCACCGAGTTTCAAGAAATTTTGAAAATTGGGATGTGTGCCATTCGCGGCGTGGCCCATGATGATGGTGCCGTTTGCAGCGTAGGGCTTGCCAATCCAGCCGTCGTCGATGAGTTTAATACAGGTTTGGATGCCCGCGCCGAGAAATGTGTCAGGCGCGCAACCGACAAGGAGACCCTTTGATTCCGCAAGTGCCAAGACTTCGTCAGCATCTTCGCGAGACAGCGCAAAAGGTTTTTCTGTGTAGACGTGTTTCCCCGCTTGAAGCGCTTTCAAGTTGAGCGGCGCATGTGCAACTGGCGCAGTTAAGTTGAGTACGATCTCAATGTCGGGATCGGCAAGGAGTTCATCCACTGTATAGACGTGTGGAATATTGTACTCTTGCGCCCGTTTTTCGGCATTCGCTGGCACCGCGTCGGCGATGGCTTTGACTTCCAATATGTTGCTGTGCTTGCTTGTACAATTTTTCAAGTAGTTGTTGCTGATTACGCCTGCGCCAATGACACCAATTTTCACTTTGCGCACGACATTCACCCTTTCATCATCCGAATCGTCAGCAGCTTTGCAGCATGCCATCCTGATTTCCCGACTTACAGTGAAGCGCCTGATTTCTTGGTGCTGGGACATCATGCGCTTCTTCCTACATCTTATACCTCATTGTTTACTATGAGCGACATAATCTCAATAGACCGTATGTAGGGATTCGGCACCGAAATCTCGGTAAACCGAGGGCGGAATGGCGTGGCACCACGGTACCGACTTTATTTTCGGGACAGAAACCATCAAAACAATGATCACCGTTACTGTATCAATCTGTTTAGCCAATTCGCAAGCATATTTTTGCCTGATGTTTGCGGATAGACCGCCATGCGTGATGCGTCCCGCACCAGCAGAATCATGAAAATGTCAGTCGATCGAGGCAGCGCGTGCTGAGTGAAGCGGAGTGGTTACGCATGAAAAAGGAGTTGATAAAGATGTCAGAGATGGCGCAGGAGATCTATAATGATGGTCGCCAACAGGAAAAGATGGACACGGCTCGTCGGATGTTGCGCGAGGGGGCGGCTGTTGATTTTGTCGTGAAATGCACACAGTTGCCTATCGACGAGGTGGAAGCGTTAAAGCGAGACCTGACATAAAAATCAGGAAAACCCGCATCAGCAGGAAATGATACCTATTGCTTCATTGTGTGGAGTTTTCCGCATTTGCGATATTGACCAGCTGTCATCCCTGTAAATTTTCGAAACGTATTTTGGAAGTGAGGGGAACTTGTGTATCCAACGCGATGCGCAATTTCATCGATTGTATCGCTTGTCGTGAGCAGATAGCGTTTGGCGACTTCCATTCGATAATGGATGAGATATTGTATCGGACTGTACCCAGTTTGGGATTTGAAAATCCTGGATAAGTGAAACGGCGACAAGAAAGTTGTGCGCGACAGCTCTCTAAGTGTAATGTCTTCGGCGTAGTGACTATGGATGTAGTGCTGGGCTTGAGCAACAGCGCGAATTGATTTGGATATTTGCGGATGGATGGGTGTCTGATCAATTGCGCCAGCAAGTTCAGTTAGGACGATGGCCAACATATAATCAGCAATTTGTGTCGCTTGAGGGCTTTCTTTATGTGCTTCAGCGAGCATGGTGTGGAATCGCTGTTTTACTATCTCAAAATGTGATCCAATCGGCAAGACGAGCGGCACGTGTGGCGATAGGAAAGTGCCGGGTGGCAGTCCTTGAATATATAGGTTTGAACAGGCAAAGCAGAGTATTTCACGAGGACGACTGGCGTCTGTGTACTCTTCATGCCATTCCCCTCGGTTGTACACCACTAGACAGCCAGGCTCAAAATGGTACGATTCTCCCCGTACAACACATGTTCCCGTGCCTTTTGTAATCAAAAGGAATTCCACCCAATCTGGATGATTGTGCAAGGAACGATTGTATTTTTCTCCTGCATTCCAATGCAGGGAACTTGCATAGTGCAGACGCGGCAATGTGTGATTTGCAAATAATGTTCCCGACAAATTCATTTCACCTCACCAAGTTGAAGGCTGCTGGATATTTAATCATATGGTAAGGCACCAATATAGCAGAAGTTTGTCTGAAGTAGAGCAAGAATGCATATCGTTTGAGCAAGAAATCGAATTCATCAGCCAAAAAAGACCCGATACAATATCTATCAACGATAGTGTGGAAGGAGTTTATGCGCATGGCCAACCAAGTCATGAACATGCAGAATGCACTTGCAGATTTGGGTGTCACCGACGAATTGCTCAATGAGGATGAGAAGAGGCAACTGGATGAACAAGGCTATTTGGTGCTTCATGATTTCATTGAGAAAAAGCATCTGATTGCATTGCAAGACAAATATGAGGAACTGATGCAAAAAGAAGGCCAGAATGCTGGCAAGGAGTTTGGTCAAGAAGCAGGGACGCGCAGACTCTCAGATTTGATCAACAAAGGAGAAGTCTTTGATCTATGCTGGCAACATCCGAAAATGCTTGCCATCGCTCAGCATGTGATTGGGCGGGACTTCAAAGTCAATTCCATCAATGGGCGCGATGCGTTACCTGGTCAAGGTCATCAAGCGTTGCATGCCGATGCGGGGCGGAGGGAACCAGGTGCACCCAATGTGGGGATTAACACCATTTGGCTCTTGGATGATTTCACACCAGAAAATGGAGCAACTCGTTTTGTGCCAGCAACACACAATCTAGCAGGCGCGCCGGCAGATTATGTTGCAGACCCAAATGCGCCACACCCAGATGAAAAGCTTGTTATCGCTAAAGCAGGAACAGTATTCGCCTATAATTTCCATATGTGGCACGGTGGAACGCTCAATCAGACAGATAAAACGCGGAGGGTGTTGCACCCAAGTTTTATCGCACGCGAATTGCCACAACAATATGACCAGCGTGAATGGTTGCGTAAGTCCACTGATGACCGACTGTCACCTGCAGCGAGGTTTTTACTTGATGTAGATTGACGGGCAATCGCCTGCGTACTTGATTTACTTGGAAAAAGGCGTGATCGAATCACATATGCTTGTCGCCTGTAAGGACGTACGCGATGTAAATGCGCCTACGTCCAGTTTTGCTAGTCGGCGTGCGCCATTGCAAGCACATATCCCCTCCATTTATCATTTCTTCAGCCACTACAAGGTGTATCATTTGATTTGCCACTTGTGCATATTTCGTCTTGAACTTACTATTTAAACTTGGTGTTTCTAAATACCGATGCCTTACGTGTCAAAAGAATGTGTTGGGAAATTGCCAGGCGCGGGATTTTTCTTCCGATGCGTTCCAAAATTTGCTGATCATTTTCACATGTAAAGTAAACGAGTAAAATTAGGAGAAGAATGATGTGAACAAATATGAACGGCAATGTCTACTGGAAGCATATGGATGGCGTGCGGATACAACCTTCGACTTATTGCACGCTGGGGAAAATGAAACATATGTCGTGGATACCGTACATATGAAATACGCGCTTCGCCGCTATCGACCAGGAAGATACACGGGGGAGCAGGTTCGTTCAGAAGTAGCGTGGGTCGATATGCTTCACACTTTCATGCATGTGCCGCGCATTGTAAGGAACAAAGCGGGCGATGCAGTCTCCTGTTGCCATACTTCCACAGAGAATATTCTGTACGTGGTCAGCGAGTTTGTCAGTGGAGAAACCATTCTTCATCCTACAGCATCTCACTATCGGACACTCGGCCATATCATGCGGTGTTTGCACGACAGTGCGGATCTCATCAGTGCCAAAGTTTCATCAAATTGGGCTGGATGGAATCGACCGCAATATGACTTACAATACATTGTTGAAGCGCCCTTATACAGTCTACTGGCATTTGACGTTCTAACTGACGAAGATAAGCGTCGGTGCATGAACATCGCCGCGCAGTTGAAGAAGAAGCCCACCTTGGCACGGCGTTGCGTATATTCTACATGGCGGGAAAAATACCCAAACGTTTGGACATTGAAGCGTTGCGGCACAACCCAGAAGCGCGCATTAGACGATATTTGGGGTGGGTGGAATCAGAGATTTGTTTATCAGGTGTCGAGTAGATTCTATGTGTGATGCATCGCGGATGGCGCGGCACCAAACTACCGACTTTATTTTCAGTGTAGATTACATTTTCTATCGATCACGCTCTAGACAAAGTTTATTTCAGAACTAAAGGGGTTTTCATGTTGTTAAATCCAACTGCTCGGAATATTTTTCTCGTCATGCTCACCATGACGTCGGGATGTGTAGACGCCATTAGCTTTCTCGCGCTTGGACAGGTGTTTACGGCAGCTATGACCGGAAATACTGTGCTATTCGGCTTATCTCTGTCACACGCCGATGGGTTGTCGGTCATGCGCTATGCTGTGGCGTTGCTTGGATTCATGCTCGGGGCGGCGGTTGGCGCCGCAATACTCATTCGTCGGCGTCAGAACAGCGGCTGGAGCGGGATTGTCACTGCAACGCTGTGCATGGAGTTGGCCGCGCTTGTGTTGTTCGTTGTGCTGATTTACATTCTCCCGCCGTCTGCCTTGCTCCATTTAAACGGCCTCTTGATCTTGATTTTGTCCTTCGCCATGGGCGTACAAGGTGTCGCGGCGAGGAGAATTGGCGTCAATGCAGTGACAACAACAGTGATTACGAGCACTTTGACTGGACTTGTGGAAACCTTGGTTTGGAAAGCGGGAGACAAAACGCAACTGCAGAATCACGGGGATGAACCAAACAAACGCAATGGAAACACGGCATCTGTGACCTCTATTCTGATGTGGATCTCGGTTATCGTCTTCTATGGCGTCGGCGCCGGAATATGTGGTGTATTTGAGCTTCACTTTGCATTTGAGGCCATCTGGCTCCCGATTGGACTTGTGGCGTTCGTGCTTTTGACGGACACAGTGCTTCGGATGTTTACACTGATGCGCTCATCCGATAAAGGAACGCTTTCCAGGCAATAAAACAGTGTCTTGATACACGAACGATGGTTGGTTTTCACAAGTATCCAAGGAGAGTAAGACATGCTACTTACTGTTCATGTTGCATCCATTCCGCTCTGTGTATTGTCGATCACCTGGCTTGTCTCGTGCTTGTTGTTGCTCAATTACAGGCGCAATCGCTGGGAGATTGTCTCTAAACCCGCTTCCAGGCTCACTTTCATTGGCGGCGTATTCACGGCCGCATATGCGGTGCAATTGAATGCGAACCATTCATCCATGGCGAGTCATTGCTTTCGATTTGTCGCTCCACTGCTTCTGCTGATGGCCATTGCGACGCTTGAGACCATGCTCGCCTTGTTCAGGCAGCATCAATCCAAATATTTCATTATCTTGTGGTTGTGCGGGTTGGTAGTTTTCATCGCGTCTCTTGCGGCGCCACAGCAATGGTTCGCGTTGCGCAAGAATGCGGATGGCTATTGGATCGTACCCGTACATGAAAATCTGCTCATCATACTGATTCAGTTTGGCGATCTGCTGATTATGGTCAGTCTGATGGTGATTTTCATTGCCCAATTTTTTCGCAAAAGTCCAATCAGATATCACATATACGCCTGTGTTTTACTGCTTTTATTCTATTGCTATATAAACGATACCTTCATTGCAATGACGAGGAAAGTGCCATTCCCGCTAAGCTGGATTTCGGGGCTGGCCTTTTATCTGATAATATGGTTTGAACTTCGGATTGAAATCAAGGAAACGCAGCGCCAATTGAATGTTGACAGCTTGACAGGCGCCTATACCAGACATTACGGAGAATCGTTCCTACAAAAGGTACGCCAGACTGCACAAGTCGGTGTGCTCTATTGCGATATCGACAATTTTAAGCAGGTGAACGACAATTTGGGCCATCCGACGGGGGATGAGGCCTTGGCGCTGTTTGTCAAACAGTTGAAAAAATTATGCCGCAAAGAAGACATCGTCGTGCGCATGGGTGGAGACGAATTTGTCATCATTTTCCCTGGTGCTCAAAAACAGCATGGTGAGCATTTCGTCAAAAGGTTTGAAAATCAACTGAAAGGATTTTCTATATCATCGCGGGATGAGAAAATGGATATACAGGCGAGTTTCGGTTGGGCGTGGATTGATGTCAGAGGGGACGCGTCTGCCGTTCTTGCAAGATCTGATTCCGCCATGTATGAAGCGAAGCAATCAAAAAAGCAACCAGATTCATCGGCGGCGCCAGTGCACCATGTTTTAACCGAGTAAAAGAGGGTGGCATTGTGGCGTCTCTCAAATGAATCATTCGGGCGCGTTGCCCGTATCGCATGTCTGCACAGGGAGGCAGATCCGCGCCACCGTGCCTGTTCCCCATCTGCTTTTTATCCTCAGATGATGGTGTTCACCGAAGTAGATTTGGATCCGTTCATGGACATTTTTTACACCGATTTTGTTCAGTCCTCGTTTCTTGATGTGCCTTTCCGTATTGGCGAACAGTTGACTCACTTGCGCTTCGTGCATGCCGACACCATTGTCGAAGACGTACAGCATCAGCTTGTCGCGCAGAATGTGACCGCGTATCCAGATGGTGCCGTGTTGTTGGTTTGGGAGAATGCCATGGAAGATGGCATTCTCCACAAGTGGTTGCAGCGTCAACTTGGGCACCTTGCTGTCCAAGATGTCCTCGGGGATGTCGATGTTGAGTGAAAAGCACGAACCGTATCTGACCTGCTGGATTTGTGCAAACATCTGTAAAGCTTGAATTTCTTTTGCCAATGTGATGAAAGGCGACACTTTGTCAAAGCTCATCGAGATCAGGCCCACCAAGGAGTGAATGGTTTCACGCACTTTTTCGGTTTCACCTTGTTTTGCCAAACTGCTGATACAAGCAAGCGTGTTGTAAAGAAAATGTGGGCCAATCTGACTCTGCAGCATTTTTAACTCGTAATCTTTTTTGCGCGCCTCCAGTTCTCCATTGGTGGTGAGCAAGTCTTGAATGCGCTTGAGCATTCGATTGTAGCTCAGCGCCAGACGGCCAATTTCATCCGTCCGATCCGTCGACACAAAACTGGGGTTGGTCAACGCTTGGATTTCATCCATTGTGGCCGCAAGTCGGCGGATGGGTTTGCTAAAATTTCTGCTGAAAAAGTAGACAATCAAACAAAGCACAGCAAACCAAATGACACCGATGATCCAATAATAATGGTACATCCGGATCATATCTTGATAAAATACATTTTTGTCGACCAAAGATATAATGTTCCAACCGAGGTAATTCGTGTTCGATTTAATGATCATCAGCGATTGACCTTTTAATTGCACACTTGTCAAGCTGTTTGGCAAAGTCGTCAGCATCTTTAAAAAAGCTTGGTTCAGCCGCGGGGGAAATGTGGAGGCCTCCAGAGATGACAATGTGCTGGGGGAGTCATAGGTGATCAATTTTTCGTCACCTGTCAGGAGTACGAAATTTTCATATTTCCCATATAAAACATTGGATAGACTGTTGTTCAATTGTGCTAAGTCGATCTCGACAATGGCTGTCCCTAAGGCGTTGCCACTGTTGTCGGTAATGGGACGTACGAATGCAATCGTTTTTCCGGATATCGGCGATTGGTACGGTGAACTCGAATTGATGGCCCCATAATTTTGCTTTGCCAGGCGACATAGTTTCGCTAAATATGGATTGCCAATGGTCGCATAAGCAACTTGATTGCTGGCGTACACCGTGCCGTCTTTTTTGACCAGGTAAATGGTCTGGATGATGCCGTTATCTAATGCGCAATATTGCTCAAGCGTTTCCTCGACTTGGATTTGATTGTGGTTCTGCAATAAATCTTTTCTAGACGACAAAAGGAGAAGAATGTCTTCAACATTGGATACGTAGGAGTCAATATACTGATTGGTTTGATGAATGAACACTTGCAAATCGCTGTTGAGTTGATCCTCGAAGATCAAACCCATGACATGCGTATCCAGCGTTGTCAATGGGACAAACAAAACGAGTGAGATCAAGACGAGCGTGATGAATTGTTTGGTGGCCAGTTTCCATCCCTTTACCCATTGTAAGCGCATTGTTTGGCCAGTCCTCTCTTGTATTCCTTCGGTGTGCTACCTGTCCACTGCCGGAATACGCGTGAGAAATAGCGATAGTTGGGGATGCCGACCGCGACAGCAACCTCATACACCATCAGATTGGTTGTGCGCAGCAATTTCATAGCGCTTTCAATTCTGCATCTGGTCATATATCCGTTGAACGTTTCTCCTGTTTCTTGCCTGAAGATACGGCTCAAATAGGTTGGACTCAAACTGACTTTTGCGGCGACAAATTCCAATGTAAGATTGCTCGCCAAATTTTCAAGAATGATCCTTTGGGCATGACGCACTTCAATATGACCGCCGATACTTTGCAGGTCATCCATGGATATATTGTCATTTATCATGCGAACGGCATCCATTAATTTGATAGAGGCGAGAATGTCTTCGATGATTGCTTCTAAGTGAGCGAAGAGATGGAAATCTCGTTGCCATTCTGTGACCCAGGTCACGAGCATTTGCTTCACTTGTGAGACATCAAACTCGTCGGAACGTGCCCATTCAGTAAATTCATGCTGCAAAAAGTGTTTGATTCCACCTACGTGTGTGCAATTTTTTTGTTTTTTTGTCTCGATATGAAGGAGATCTTGTTGCTCGATTGGATGGGCTGCCTGTGGCATCCCTGATAAAATGGCCTGATGTTGCACCGTATGCTGCCACTCATCTGTGTAGAAAAGCGCGCGTTGCAACTCCGGGATACATTGCATGAATTGTACCAGATCAAATGCGGTTTCAAGTCGCGATCCGAGCACGCTGAAGCTGCAGATGTGTGGTATCTCAACCGTGATGGCTGCCTGTAGGCGTTGCAGCAAGTGAAAAATAGGATGCTCTGTCGCATGTATATTGATCTCTTTATCTCTTGTTAGCAGAAGATATTCGTTTTTACGCATCAAAAATACATCTATCGAAAGGTCTGTACGTTGGATTTCTTCAAAAAAGAAATCGCTTACAAATGGTTCGGCCATTTGCATGCTTGCGTGGGGTAAGTGCAACATGATGTAACAAGGCATAGCGGGCAAATGCGCTTCTATTTTCCCTTTTGTTTCCAATTGCATTTCTTGCAGCGCGCCACTCAAGCGCGCGGATTGTAGTTGATGGAGTTCCTTTTCCCATAACAGACGGGTATGTGCCCGTTCCCGCAGCAAGGTTTTTCGCGCTTTATCGAGCACTTGCTCAATCTCTTTATCGCAAAGCGAGATTTTGATGAGATAGTCGAGTGCGCCAGCTTGGATGGCCTCTTGCGCATAGTGAAAATCAAGATGACATGTGAGTAGAACCACTTGGACATGAGGATATTTTTGTTTGATTTTATGCATCAATTCAATGCCATCCATGATGGGCATAGTGATATCGGTCAAAACGACATCTGGAATCTGTGGCGCGTCAAAGTGACACCACGCATCCAAGCCATTGGACGCGGTGCCACACAGTGAGGCCCCAAATGATTCCCAAGGCAACTCGGATAATTCTTGTAGCAATGGCTGCTCGTCTTCGACCACAAGCACCCGCAGTGATTGCATACACATGACCCCCATAAAACATCTTTTTTGCTGCAATATGCAAACTTCTTTCCATTCATATTTTCTTTGGCCTTTGGACAATTTTAATATACACACTATGCCCAAATGCGTCTTGGCTCAGCAGGCAGGTTCACAAGATTGTGCACATAAACGCAAGATATCTGAATATGCGGACAGCTATGGTGCAAGTATGATTTTTGATAAAGAAAGGAGGTGAATAAAATGGCAAAAAGTGAACACGGCATGTCTGCATCCGTTACCGTTGGCACCAACTTGCTTCAGCAGCGCAAAGTAAGCGCCCTCACCAGACGCTTGTGGCGTTTTCGCGCATTTTACCTGATGTTGTTGCCTGGGGTGATCTGGTACATCATTTACAAATACATCCCTATGGCTGGCATTGTCATCGCGTTTAAAGATTACAGCATCTTAGACGGTATTTTTGGCAGCCCTTGGGCACATCCATGGTATGGGGATTTTGTCCAATTTTTTCAATCGCCGTACTTTGCCGAACTGATGCGCAACACGCTTCTCATCAGCCTGTATAAGTTGGTTTTTGGCATGGTGCCGCCGTTGATCTTAGCCTTGTTGATTCACGAGTGCACGATTGGCTGGTACAAGCGTTTGGTGCAGAGTCTCACTTATATGCCGCATTTTTTATCGTGGGTGATCATCTACGGCATCTTGATTGCCTTTCTGTCACAGAGTTCGGGACTGCTCAATCATTGGTTGGTTGAACTAGGTGGCCAGTCCATTCCCTTTATGACGTCGACGCATTGGTTTCGCGGACTGCTCGTGTCGTCAGACATCTGGCAGAGCATGGGCTGGGGCGCCATCATGTATCTGGCTGCCATGGCGAGTATTGATCCGGCGATTTACGAGGCGGCGCGGGTGGATGGCGCGAGTCGCCTGCGCGTCATCTGGCACATCACATTGCCTGGAATTCGCTCGGTCATCGTTTTGCTGTTCATCCTGCGCTTGGGAAGCATCATGGATGCAGGCTTTGATCAGATCTACATTCTCTATAATCCGCAAGTCTATGCCGTTGCGGACATCATCGATACATGGGTTTTCCGTACAGGTCTGCAGCAATTAAATTTCAGTCTGGCTACTGCAGTAGGGCTGTTTAAATCGGCCATTGGGTTGATTCTGGTGCTTGGCAGCAACCGTTTGGCGCGGAGATGGGGGGAAGGAATTTGGTAAAAACCACGCAAGACAGGGTGTTTAACGGCGTTGTCGTGCTGATTTTAGGTGTTGTTGGGGCCATTTGTCTATTCCCTTTGTTATTTGTGGCCTCTGCGTCACTCACACCGTTCGCAGATATTCTGAAAAATGGCGGTTATGTGCTCATTCCTTCTTCCATCACATTCAGCGCTTATCAGGAACTGCTCAAATACGCTGGCGTCGTGCGGGCCTTTGGTGTGACCGTCACCATCACGGTGCTTGGCACGCTGATCAACATGGTGCTGACGACATTGATGTCCTATGCCCTAAGTCGCAAGGAATTGCCAGGACGGAGTTTGTTTTTGTTCATGGTGGTTTTCACGCTGTTGTTCAGCGGTGGGCTCATTCCCTTGTATCTGGTCGTGCGGGCCACTGGGCTGACCAACACCATCTGGGCGATGATCATCCCAAACGCCATTTGGAGTTTTAATGTGCTCGTGATGAAAAGTTTTTTTGAAAACTTGCCTGGCGAACTGTTTGAAGCAGCGCGAATGGACGGATCAGGCGAATTCCGCATGCTTTGGCAGATTGTCATTCCGCTTTCCGTGCCAGTGATGTTGACGATTGGGTTGTTTTATGGCGTGGGCCATTGGAACGAGTACTTTCAAGGGATAATGTATATCACCAACACAAATTTGTATCCGCTGCAGGTGGTCATTGATAACATTCTGACACAATCGCAGCAGTCTATAGAAAATGTGGATGCCACTGTGCCGACCATGACCATTCAGATGGCGGCGGTGGTCATCGCCAGTCTACCCATCATTGTCGTCTATCCTTTTTTGCAAAAGCACTTTACCAAAGGCATGCTCATTGGCTCCATCAAAGGATGATATATCAAGGGGGTTACATTGTCATGAAGCATTTGAGTGGGGGAAAATGGCGCAAAACGTGGGCTTTGGTCACACCGCTTGTGTTGACCAGCGGACTTGTGGCGGGCTGCGGTTCCGCAAAAGCGGGGGACAGCAGCCAAAAGAGCAGCGTGGTTTCGCTGCGCATCATGGAGAACCAATCGACGTCTTTACCATCGCCAGATCAGGACATCATCTTGAAGACGTTAGATCAGAAGCTGGGCGTAAACATTACACTCAACGATTTTTCACAATCGACCGATTACGAGAATCAGTTGAATGAACAAATGGCAGCTGGCGACTTTCCGGATTTGTTTCAAGTGCCGGATCAAAATACGTTGATGACCCTGCAAAAACAAGGCGTGTTGCTCGATCTCACTCCCTATTTGAAAAAGTTAGGCCCGACGACGAAGCTGATTGGCGACAATCTCAAAGATGGCGAGTTAAACGGCCAAGTGTATGCCATATCGAAAGCGCCCAATCTGAACTACAGCACTTACTGGATTCGCAAAGACTGGTTGAAGAAGTTGGGGTTACAGGAACCGACCACATTAAGCCAATTGTTCAATGTGGCCAAAGCGTTTACAGATGATGATCCGGACGGCAATGGGAAAAAGGACACCTACGGCATTACGGGTGTTGGGTTGAGCGCCTTCGCGCCGATATTTGGCGCTTTTGGTGTGGGGATGCCTGGCGATTTCTACATCAAGAACGGCAAGCTCGTTAACGCTTTGTTTGATCCAAATATGCCGAAAGCCCTCGCTTATATTCACACAATGGTCCAAGCTGGTGTGGTGGATCCTTCCATCATGTCGTACGACGGGGCGCCACAGGTCCAAGAGCCTGCTTTTGAGGGGAAAGATGGCATCATGTGGATGGATTGGCCGAATGTGATGAAGGACAATTTCAAGCAGGAATGGAAAAAAGTCAATTCAAATGCGCAGTGGGTTCAATTGCCTGCGCCAAAGGGACCAGGCGGACAATACAACGGTACGTATGATAAAGACTCTTCTTCTGGCATGTACGCCATTCCGAAGTCATTGGCGAAGGATCCGGCAAAATTGAACAAAGTGTTTGATTTGCTGAACTACGTATCTAAGCCAGCAGGAAACGATCTCGTCGATTATGGATTGGCGGGTCGCGACTACAAGATGGAGAATGGCAAGATTGTCACATTGCCAAAATTAGATGAAGAGGGCGGATATTTTTTTGTTTATCAGTTCACGGGCCGCCCAGAGCAGCAGTATCTGGACACCAAATTTTCCACGCTCACGCAATATATCAAGTTTGCGGCGGATCAACCTGTGATTGAGACCGTAAACGGGTTTATCAACTTGCCGCAGAATTACAATGCGAATGATGCCAACACCTATATCACGCAGGAAATCACGAACTTTATCTTCGGCAAGCAACCATTGAGCCAATACCAAGCTTTTCTCAACACGCTGCAGACGCAGTACAAATACAAGATTTATCTGCAGTCAGCGCAGGAACAGATTCAAAAACTCGGTATGACAAAATAGTGCTTCAGTCTCGTAGAGGAGGGCGAATCGCATGCTCGAAAAAGAGATGTTGGCCCATGTCCAACAGTTTCAGCAACAGGGTTTTCTAGTGCTGAAACAGGTATTATCGAAAGAAAAAGTAAAGCGTTTGAATCAAGCCATCGACGAAATCATCAAACACGAGCCGCAATCTCTATCGTATAATATTTATAACAGCGTTGAGAGAAGTCAGGAGATTGCCAGCTTGATGGATGAACCCTCCATCTTGCCGCTCATGGTCAATATTTTAGGGTTTAACATTCAACTTCACATATCCCATCTGACCATTCGCCATCAAAATCCGACACCTGAACAAGCGGTGGGAACGCAAAGTTTCATCAATTGGCATCAAGACGGACCACATCCAAAATTCCCAGCGATGAATGGCATTACACCTTTGTACTATGTGAAAACGTGTTATATCTTGAGTGATTTGTCACAGCCGGATCGTGGAAACACCAAAGTGATTCCGGGGAGTCATCGACGTCCTTTTCAACCGGAGCACGTCGATGTGAATGCTGCTGTGCACGACGAAGTGCAAATCACGGGTGAACCTGGCGATGTGTTCGTATTTGGTCAAAACTTATGGCATGCTGCGGCGCCGAATCGTTCTTCCATCACGAGAAGGCTGCTCTTTCTTGGCTATAGTTATCTTTGGATGAAACCGATTGACTACCGCGCGCCGTCGGAACAGCTTTTACGCGCGGCCACTCCGCTGCAAAAACAGTTGCTGGGCTGTGTTGATGAAGATCCGTTTCGCAATTATGTGCCAAAAGCGGATGAACTGTTGCTCAAGGATCTATATCTGGGTCATGCAAAGCGTGGCGTGTATCAGTAAGCTGAACCTGGGTGTTGCTTGTATGCGCTTTAGCACTTGAAGCTATCGGTGATAAAGAGGGGCTTGATATGAGAACTGAAGTTGTCCAAACTGAGATCACAGTGATTGGCGGCGGGCTTGCCGGGGTGTGCGCAGCCGTCTCGGCGGCTCGATTGGGCCAGCGTGTCGCGCTGGTGCAGAATCGTCCGGTGTTGGGCGGGAATTCGAGCAGTGAAGTACGGGTGTGGGTCTGCGGCGCAACGGCGCATGGGACAAATCGCTACGCACGTGAAACCGGTATCATGGGCGAGATGTTTGTGGAGAACCAATATCGCAATCCAGATGGAAATCCGTATTATTGGGATTTGGTTGTGCTGGAGACGGTTCAACGAGAAAAGAATATTCAGTTGTTTCTCAACACGGATGTGCACGAAATTGAAGCTGACGGTCCGGAGGACCATCGCACAATTCGCTCCGTCACTGGTTGGATGATGGGTTCCGAGCGGCGAATTCGCTTTGAGAGCCAATACTATCTCGATTGTACGGGGGATGGCTTGATTGGTTTTTTGGCTGACGCAAAATATCGCGTGGGCCGCGAGGCACAGCAGGAATTTGATGAAGCTTGGGCGCCGCAAGTTGCGGACGACGTCACGCTTGGCAGCACGATTTTGTTTTACACCAAAGATGCGGGTCATCCTGTCAAGTACATCCCGCCAGCTTTTGCGAAGGACATCACAAAGACGTCGATTCCGCTGCGGCGCGTCATCCGCAGCGGAGACAACGGCTGTCACTATTGGTGGATAGAGTGGGGCGGCGAACTAGACACGGTGCACGAAAATGAGCGCATCCGCGATGAACTCTGGGCGGTGATTTATGGCATCTGGGACTATATCAAAAATTCCGGGCGCTTTGACGCGGACACCATGACGTTGGAATGGATAGGCGCGCTCCCAGGCAAACGAGAGTATCGGCGGCTGATAGGCGACTATGTGCTCCGCCAGCAAGATATCATCCAGCAGACGCCGTTTGCAGACCGGATTGGCTTTGGCGGCTGGTCGATAGATCTCCACCCGCCGCAAGGTATGTATGCGACCGAGTCGGGATCAAAACATCTCCATCCGGACGGCATCTACCATATTCCATTTCGCAGTCTTTATTCTGTCAATGTCGATAATCTGTTGTTCGCCGGTCGGAATATCAGCGCGTCGCACGTGGCGTTTGGCACCACGCGCGTCATGGCCACCTGCGCTGTGATTGGCGAGGCGGCTGGGACTGGAGCGGCGCTCTGTGTAGCGCATCAAGCGGCGCCGCGCGAAGTGGCGGCACAGCACATGGAAGAGCTACAGCAAGTGCTTCTGCGCCAGGATGCTTCCGTCATCGGCTTACGCAACCAGGACGCGCTCGATCTCGCTCGGCAAGCGCAGATTACTGCGTCCAGTCACTTGAAGCGCATTGAAGTGACGGAAGCGCACGAGGCAATCCCGTTGGACGTAAACATGGGGATTCTTTTGCCAGTTCATCCCGCCTTGTCTGGCGTCGAGTTGTTGCTGGATGCGACTGCTGATACGACAGTGACAGTGGAATTGTGGGATACTGGCAAACCGGAGAATTACGTCCCGCAGCAATTGGTGGCGAATGCGACCGTCGCTGTCCGGCAGGGAGAACGGCAGTGGGTGCCCGTCGATATCCAGTGGACGCCGGAAACAGCGCAAAATGGGTTTCTCATTGTCAAGGCAAATGCAGCTATCTCGCTGTATCAATCACACTTGCCGCAGACGGGGATCATGTGTTTTGTCGAAGAAGCGCCAGATCCGCACAATCGCGACGATATGCGCCATCAGGCCGTCGTCAGATGGAATCCTCGCAAATTGCTGCGCACACCGCTGTGTTTGAAACTGACTGGCGATACGGCGGCTTTTGCGCCAGAGCGGATCATCGACGGATATCGCCGCCCTTATGGTGGGCCTCATATGTGGAGTTCTGAACAGATGGTGGCAAACCGGGAAGAATATCTGGAGTTGACTTGGGTGGAACCGATACAAGTTTCGCAAGTACATCTGATTTTTAACGACGATGTGAATGAGGATCTTATCAATTTGCATCATCATCGAACGCCGTTTGATGTCATTCCCGAATTGATAAAGGACTATCGAGTGGAGGCTATGGTGGATGGTATGTGGAAAACCCTGACGCATGTGCAGGGGAATCGTCAGCGCAGGCGGGTTCATGATGAATGGGCCGCTGTGCAAACGGACCGTTTGCGCGTGTTGATGGAGTCGACAAACGGTTGCGCGCGCGCGGAAGTGGCGGAGGCGCGCGTATACGCCTGACGTTGGGGAAGACGCCCTACAGCCTGGGACAGGGCGTCTTCCGACGCATGCACGTTTCAACTGATGCGCCGATTTGAAGCATGATTTCGCATATTGCAAACATATGGTTGGGTATCGATCACGCCATTTCTATCAAGATGTGCAGGATGAAACGGCGAATCTCTCTTCTAGTGGAAGGAGTTAGAAACAAATATGCGGACGATTGAAATTCCAGGACTTGAAAAGCGCTGTTCTCAACTCGTCATGGGGTCGATGGTCTTTTCACCGGAAGATATGGATTTGTGTGAAGGGATTTTAGACAGATTTGTCGAGTATGGCGGCAATGCCATCGATCTCGCGCACATTTACAACGGCGGGAAAAGCGAACTTGCTGTTGGGCAATGGTTACAAAAGCGGGATCGCGAAAAATTGTTGTTGATTGACAAAGGCGCGCACCCGAATGCCGCTGGGCCGCGGGTGAACGCCAAGGACATCGCAGCAGATTTACAAGATAGCTTGGAGCGCTTGCATGTCGAAATGATCGATGTCTATTTGCTGCATCGGGACGATACTTCCGTGCCGGTTGGCGACATTGTCGAAATTCTAAATGAGCACAAGAGCAAAGGCAGAATTGACGTGTTTGGCGCATCCAACTGGACTTGGCAGCGTATTGAGGCAGCCAATGAATACGCTTACGCACATGGGCTGACGGGCTTTGCCTGCAACAGTCCCAATTTGAGTTTGGCGACTGCCAATGAACCAAGGTGGGCAGGATGTATCACGGCAGATGCGGAAACTTTGGCTTGGCACGCGCGTTCTGGAATACCGCTGCTCTCGTGGTCTTCGCAGGCAGGCGGTTTTTTTACTGGCCGTTTTTCACCGGACAAAACCGACGATGCGGAAATGGTTCGTGTCTACTACAATGCGGAGAATTGGCGACGTTTTGACCGCGCAAAGCAATTGGCGATCCAAAAAGGGGCGGATGCCATCACCATTGCGCTTGCGTACGTGCTCCATCAACCTTTTCCTACAGCGGCCATCATTGGCCCGCGAAGTCGCGCTGAATTGGAATCCAGTGTAAAGGCCATTCAGGTGGGTTTGGAACCGGAGGAGATTCGTTGGTTGCAGACAGGGATGTAATGCACTCTGCACGAAGACGAACGCGGGTGAAATTTGAATAGAATATCCATACATCACTGAGGAGGCTTTACCAGGACAGGTAGGGCCTCCTGTTTATTTCATGGACACAAATATAAAGAATAGATATACTTTGTTTTAAATGAACATAATTATGTTAAATTAGAACACGGACGTTTGGAGGTTAGGGATGTGTCTGTAGCACCGAGGATGAATCGGCTGTTTGCCGCAGATGGAAAATGTTTTGATGTGGCTGTCGATCACGGTTTCTTTAATGAATGGGCGTTTTTGACTGGAATTGAGCATATGCAGCGAGCCATTGAAATCATTGTCGAGGCGGCGCCTGATGCGATTCAATTGAGTGTTGGTCAAGCGAAACTTTTACAAGACATCCCTGGCAAGCAAAAGCCTGCGCTCGTGCTGCGGACAGACGTAGCCAATGTCTATGGCAACAGTTTGCCAAGTCATCTGTTCAGTCAACTCATTGCCTCGCCTGTGGAGCAGGCCTTGCTCCTTGATGCCGCCTGTGTGGTTGTGAATCTATTTTTGCTCCCCAATTGTCCTGAACTTTACCATCAGTGTGTACAAAATGTATGTCGCCTGAAACCTGAATGTGAGCGCTATGGCATGCCGTTGATGGTCGAGCCGTTGGTCATGCAGGAGAATGAACAGGCCGGGGGCTACATGGTCGACGGCGATTTGCGCAAGATTGTGCCGCTGGTGCGCCAGGCGGTCGAATTGGGCGCTGATATCATCAAAGCGGACCCCTGTGATGATGTTGCAGATTATCATTTGGTCGTGGAAGCGGCATCTGGAAAACCAGTTCTGCCTCGCGGGGGAGGCAAAGCAGCGGAGCTGGAGATCCTTTCTCGGACACACGCGCTGATGCAACAAGGCGCTCGCGGCATTGTGTATGGCAGGAATGTCGTTCAACATGCCCATCCCAAACGAATGACGCGTGCATTGATGGCTGTGGTTCACGAAAGCGTCACCGAATCAGCGGCGCTGTCGATATTGACGGATGCTCAGTAACTCTGGGCGCTGCACCATTGTTTACATGGGAGGGATTGGTGATGAAGCATATTCGCTTTGGCGTCATTGGCTGCGGCTTGATGGGCAGGGAGTTTGCCAGCGCGGCTGCTCGGTGGTTTCATTTGTCCGATTTGGATTTTGCGCCGCAAATTGTCGCTGTATGCGATGCGAATTTGGCGGCGGCGAACTGGTTTAAACAGCGTGTTCCCACGGTGCGGTTGGTGACGAATGATTATCAAGAATTGCTGATGGACAAGGAGATTGACGCGGTGTACTGTGCGGTGCCGCATCATTTGCACGCCCAAATTTATGTGGACATCATTCGAGCGGGGAAACACCTGCTTGGAGAAAAGCCATTTGGCATTGACTTGCAGGCGAATGAGGCCATCCTTGCCGCAATTGAACAAAACCCCAATGTGTTGGTGCGCTGTTCCTCTGAATTTCCGTTTTTTCCTGGCGCTTATCGCATTGGTCAATGGATTCGGGAGGGGCGATATGGTCAAATCATCGACGTGGAAGCAGGGTTTTGGCACAGCAGCGATTTGGATCCAGGCAAAATGATCAATTGGAAGCGACGTGTCGCGACCAATGGCGAATATGGATGCATGGGGGATTTGGGCATTCACGTGGTGCATCTGCCGCTGCGGTTTGGCTGGCGACCGAAGAACGTACGGGCGTTGTTGGCCAAGGTGGTGCCGGAACGGCCAGATAAACAAGGACAGATGGTGCCTTGCGAAACTTGGGACAACGCGGTGCTCGGTTGTGAGGTGCAGACGCCGGATCAAGCTTTCCCGATGTTGCTTTCGATGAAGCGGATTGCGCCAGGCAATGCCAACACTTGGTTTATTCGGATCAATGGCACAAAGTTGTCCGCTGAATTCAGCACGAAACATCCAAAGCAGGTGAGGAGTCTTCCTTATACACCAGGTGGCGCGCAGGCCTGGAGAATCGAAGATGTGCCATATCAATCTGCATACCAAACGATTACAGGCGAAATTTTTGAATTCGGTTTTTCCGATGCAATTTTGCAGATGTGGGCGGCTTTTTGTGATGAATTGGTGAATGGAAAGGCGATGTTGCAACCTTTTTACTGTGCCACGCCACAAGAGGCGGCAGAAAGCCACAGGCTGTTCACTGCAGCATTGGCGTCGCGTGTAAGCGCTGCGACGGTGGCGATGGCGTAGCGGAACAGGGGGAATCCAGTGGTGCAAGAAAGCTGCGCTCATGTGATTGTAGCTGGCCATATCTGTTTAGATGTCATTCCTGATATGGAGAACCATGGTGTTGATGTGGCTGATTTGTTTGCGCCAGGAAAGCTCGTCGATGTCGGCGCTGCTGTGCTTGCGACAGGCGGAGCGGTGTCCAATACAGGGCTTGCCCTGCATCGTCTCGGCGTGCCGACACGGCTATTGGGCAAAGTCGGCGCTGATTTGTTTGGCCGGGCGGTGTTGGATCTCATTAATGACTATGCGCCGATGTTGGCAGACAATATGATTGTGCGCAATGGTGAACAGACCTCTTACAGCATCGTGATCAATCCGCCAGGTGTAGATAGAATTTTTTTGCACTGCCCAGGCGCGAATGACACCTTTTGTGCGGACGATGTGCCGCTCAAACAAATCAGTGGATCGCGCCTATTTCATTTTGGCTATCCTCCACTGATGCGCCGCATGTACGAAGATGGGGGTGTGGAACTGTCTACACTGCTGCAGCATGCCAAGGCATGTGGCGCGACGACATCCCTGGACATGGCGAGTCCAGACCCGGTCTCTGCCGCGGGGATGGTGGATTGGCAAACGTTTCTTCGCCGCGTATTGCCGCATGTCGATGTGTTTCTGCCGAGTGTGGAAGAAATATTGTTCATGCTGGACAAGGAATACTTGGCGTATTTGAAGCGAACAGAAGCGGGTATCGCGCCCAAACTCAATGGGGCTGTGCTCCATGAGATCACTCAGCAACTGCTTCAGTTGGGGGCGGCGATTGTCGGTTTGAAACTAGGGGATCAAGGATTGTACGTCCGGACGACGGGGATGGCCAGTAGATTATCTGCAATGGGGGGCGCGATGGCGAACGTGGATGAGCGCTGGCTGGACAGAGAACTGTTGGCGCCATGCTTCGCGGTCGATGTGGTTGGGACCACGGGAGCAGGCGACTGCACCATTGCAGGTTTTCTGGCAGCATTGTTGCATGATCTATCACCAGAAGAGGTTTTGACAAGGGCCGTGGCAGTGGGCGCTTGTAATGTCGAAGCGGCGGACGCCACCAGTGGTGTGCCGACTTGGGGAAAAGTGGAGCAACGCATTGCATCTGGCTGGGAACGCCGTTCAGTCGAGCTGGATTTGCCTGGCTGGATATGGGCTGCCGAGTCGTCTATCTGGTGTGGGCCGCATGATTCTGATTTGGGGCAGACGCGCACGCTAGCAAACCATGATATGGAATGTTGAGTCCTGGTGCTTCGCACAACAGTAGTCAGGAGTGGTGAGGATGTTGACAAAGGGGCAATTGCAAATCGCGCAAAGGCAGGCGGCGCACATGTTGGCGCAGGCGCAAATCGTACTGTCGTTGGAAGAGCAGGCGCAAATCGAGATCGCCGATTTTGGCCTAGGAGAATTGGAGCTTACGGGGCTTGAACTGGTGACGTATATCAATACGGACCGCTATTGCGCCAAAGAACTGGTGTTGTTTCCACACCAGACCTGTCCGGAACACAAACATCCACCAGTCGGTGAGGATGTTGGTAAAATGGAAACCTTCCGCTGCCGTTGGGGCAAGGTCTGGCTGTACGTCGAAGGGGATGCCCAAAAGCAGTTGGGTGCGCGCATTCCGGCAGGCAGCGAGGCATATTACACCGTATTCCACGAAATTGAGTTGCATCCAGGGGAACAGTACACCATCCCGCCCAATACCCTGCATTGGTTCCAGGCGGGGGATACAGGGGCGGTCGTCTCGGAGTTTTCCAGCACCAGTCGCGATGAGTTCGATATTTTTACGGATCCACGAATTGAACGCATCCCGCGGCGCTTTGAAGGATGATGAGTGTGCGACGAGTGGATATGGGGAAGGGTCGGAGAGGTGTTGTGGTTTTGATGGAATTTATCACTCATATTGTGAATAAGTCGATTTTGTTGATGGGGATGGAGCTGTGACACTACATGTCTAGTCGCAATCTGAACGAACGTCAGTCTCGCATTTTGGAGATGCTGAGTACGGATGGGGAGATGAAAATCAATGAATTGAGCCAGATCTTTGCGGTGTCAGAAATGACCATTCGCCGGGATCTCGAGAAGATGGAGCAGTACGGCTTAGTGCATCGCATCTTTGGTGGAGCGATCCCGGCGATTGGAAACGATATCGCGTTGCATGAACGTGAGGGGGTGATGACGGCCGAGAAGATGCGGATTGGGCGTAAAGCATCAGAACGAGTGTCCTCTGGCCAGGCCATTTTCCTTGATGCTGGAACGACGACTTTACAAGTTGCGCGTCATCTGCGGCCAGGTATGGATATTACCGTTGTGACCAATGCCATCAATGTCGCCGCTGAACTCATGGAAAAACATATCCCTACCATTGTCATTGGGGGGATTTTACGCGAAGGAACCTCATCTTTGGTTGGCCCAGACGCTGAGGAGGCAATCGCTAAAATGGCGTTTGACGCTGTGTTTTTGGGCGCGTCTGGCGTAACTGTGGAGCATGGGTTCCACAATTCAAACGTGTTTGAAGCCGAAGTGAAGCGTGTTGCCATTGAACAGGCATCTGAAGTGAACATTGTGCTGGATCACAGTAAATTTGGCGTGCGGTCACTCTATTCATTTGCCGAACTGCGTCGTGTACATCGATTATTTACAGACGTATGTCATGATGAACGCTTGCTCGCGGCGTGTCGCAAATGGAGTGTTGAAGTGGTCATGTGTTAGCGCGTTTTATAGCTGTGTAATGTTTCAATCATAACGAATATTGTTAGAGGATCACACCAAACAGTCATGTTTGGTGTATTTTCACGCAAATCTCCAGTGCCAATCTGTCAATATTCTCGTAAATTCCCCTGCATTTCTGATGGTTTATTCGATTTTATATGAGAAAATTCAATGTGGACAAAGAGAAACAGCGCGCGTATAATCTTTGTTACAAATGAACTTTAATTGTCTTAAAGTAACATAGTCTGCTTTGCTAAATGAAAGGGGGCTGCTAGAAATCACAATAGATATAGATAAAAGACAATTTGATTCAAATAGGTTGGATAACAAGCGGCTGGATGCATTCTCTAGAAACGACGATGAACACAATTGTAGTGTCATCGTAATGTAAGCGATTTAAGTGGAAAAGACATCAATTCTGCATGTCACATGGATATCAAAATTCCCAAGGTTAAAATCTCTGAAAATTCGGTTCGGTATGAATTATCGATGGCTTTATGTTCGTATCAACACCTTTGACGCATTTGTATCGATCTCGTTTGTAACTGATGGGTGAGCCATTGTGCGATGCGGGGCAAAATTTGTCACATGAGAATGCGGATCGGGAGGACGAGTTGATGACGAAAGTGCAAACCGCAGCTAGAGAGCAGTATGAAAGAGAAGGTTACGTATTGTTCCCCGAAGTGTTAGATCAGGAACTGATTCAAGAAGCAAGGGAGCATCTAGCGTGGCTATTGGAGAAAAATCCAGGGTTGCGTCCTGAACAATTGAACACTGAGCTGATGACGGATGATCCCTTTTGGGTTCGATTGGTCAGTGACAGCCGCTTACTTGACATTGCGGAACAATTTGTCGGTGAGAACATCGCCTTGTTTGCTTCTCATTATATCAGCAAACCTCCTTATGATGGACAACCTGTTTTTTGGCATCAAGATGGAAGCTACTGGCCCTTGGAGCCCATGGAAGTCGTGACCCTATGGCTGGCGGTGGATGATTCCCTGGAGGAAAACGGTTGCATGCGCGTGATTCCAAAAACGCACAAGATGGATTTGCAGCAGTTGCGCCTGCGCACAGATGTCGCCAATGTGCTCGGCTCGGAACTAGACCCTCAATTGGTAGATGAAGATGCAGCGGTTGATCTCGTGCTCAAAGCAGGGGGTGTCTCGGTTCACCATCCCAACATCGTGCACGGTTCAAATGCCAATCATTCTGCGCTGCGTCGCTGTGGATTGACCATTCGCTACATTCCCACAAGCACGCGTATCGTTTCCGACAAACCATGGCCAAGCGCTTTTTTATTGCGAGGCGAGGCAGTGCCAGGTGTCAACGATTACTTGCCTAAACCAAAGTATGTCGAAGGTGTACACATGCCATTTCGCGGCTGTGCGTCTTGGAAATAAAGACAGGGGGTAAAAAAATGAGAAAGGTTTACGCAGGTGTTGGATTATTTACAGTTGCTGTCATGACGATTGCTACAGGTTGTGGCAACAGCGGAAGCCAGTCCACTTCGACTGGGAGCGTGGCTAAACAGGCCTTGACGGCGTCGGGCATTCCGAAGCTGAACTATAAAGGAGACATCACATTTTTTGCTCAAGCCTATACGCCGGTAGGTCCAGGAATTAAGTCGGTTGCCGGTTCGGCAAAACTCCACGAGTTGGAGACACTTGCTAAAAAATTCGAGAAAATGTATCCGAACATCAAGATTCAGTTTGTGGATCCCAGTTTCCAGGATACCAACCAGCAAGTTCAAACCAAAACCGCTGCTGGGCAAATGTACGATATCTACTTCAACCAATATGAAAATTTCAACTCGGTTTTCCCGCAAGGGATTGTGTATGATTTGAATCCATATTTCAATCAGCCGAATCCGTTCATTCCCGGCAATAAAAAGTGGAAGAGTGTGATGAATCCAAATATATTAAGCGCGACCGAGGCACCGGGTGGACAACAGTATAATTTGGACGCTGATTATGTGGGCGTTGAGTTCTATTACAATAAGACATTGTTTAATAAGGCAGGCATTTCAAGCCCGCCGAAGACTTGGGCAGAACTGATTGCAGATTGCAAACAACTTCAGGCGCACGGCATTCAACCGGGGGCGGATGTGCCAACATATGACTGGTGGGTACGAGTGGCGCTAGGAAATTATCTAGGTTTGTCGACGTTGAAAAAAATCGCAGGCTTTGACAAGCAACCTGGTATTTCAACGCTAGACAATGCGATTGCCTACCACAAAGGGATTTTGAATCCGACTACGAATCCGAAAATCATGGCCTGGTGGCCTTTGGCGGCGCAATTGTATCAATACTGGAACAAAGATACCACAGTGATTCCATGGGACAATGAGCCGACGGGTGCACAGACGGGAACGAAGCTTTTCGATGCTGGCAAGGTGGCCATGGTCTTTAATTTAACGGCCATCCCGAATACGGTGCAAACTGCAAACAATGGAAAGGCACCATTCCAGGTCGGATCTTTCGCTTTTCCGTCTTTGGCAGGTACCAGCAAGTACGCGACATCTTATAACAGTGCTGGGGATGCGGGTGGCCCGCAGGCGGCTTTCCAGTACGCGATATCGACGGAAAAAGCAGATTCTTCGATGACTGCGGATAAATTCCAAGCTTGTCTTGCCTGGTTGCAATTTATCTCAACACCGCAAAATGCGCAAGCAACCATCAACGAGCTAGGAGAATTTGTGCCTACCTTGAAAGGCACCAAACCCGTTCCTGCGTTACAGTCTGTTGAACAACTACTCAATAAGCCCTGGTATCAAGAGGATGGTGGGCAATTCTTTACTTCTGCTGAGTATACGACCGTTCGCAACATCTTCCAGGAGTATGTCTCGGGCAACCTGAGTTTGGCCCAAGCGACACAGCAGTATGAGCAGGCAGTAGAGAAAGGTTTTAACGCATACGTAGCTCAACAACATATTGATTTTTCGAAGTATTAAGTTCAATTGATGATTGGGAATGGGCGCAGCTTGAACCCTGTTCGCTTATTCCCAATTTGCAACTCCAATACGGTTGAAAAAGATGGTTGAAAGGAGCTGTGGTCATGCTCGCTGGTAAGACGGTCAAACTGCAAAGCAATGTATCTCCAGTTACAAGGAAGGCGCGAACAAAGAAACACTCTTGGATTGCCTATTTGTTTTTGCTTCCTACGTTTGTATCCATCGTCATATTTAGTTATTATCCCGCGATCAGAGCGCTGATGGGTGCATTTACCGATTGGGATGGCTTTAACTCGCCACAATTCATCGGTTTTCAGAACTTTTCTCGCTTGTTTCACGATCCAGTCTTTTTGGCCTCTTTGTGGCACATTTTAATTTGGACTGTAATCGGCATCCCATTATCCATTCTTCCGTCTTTTGCGGTAGCGGAGTTGATTTTCCATCTTCGTGGACAGCGATCCCAATACGTTTACCGTACAGTTTTTATTCTGGCGATGGTGATTCCGGGTGTGGTTGTGATCCTGTTGTGGGAGTTCATTTATCAACCGTCGGGAATTTTGAATCAACTGTTTCAAGATTTGGGTTTATCCTCCTGGAAGCGCGAATGGCTGGCGAATCCACATTATGCGTTGGGTTCATTGATTGGATTAGGGTTCCCTTGGGTGAATCCATTCAACTTGCTGATTCTGTATGCTGGGTTACAATCGATTCCCGTTGAATTGATGGATGCAGCGTCCGTGGACGGCGTCGGTTTATGGAATCGAATTTTTAAAATTGATATTCCTTTGGTGACTTCCCAGTTCAAATTGCTGCTGATCTTGGCCATTGTCGGCGTTTCCCAAAATCTATTGACCCCAATGCTCCTCACAGGCGGCGGACCAGGCACATCCACGGTGACACCGGTGTTTTACATGTATCAAACGTCGATTGATTATGGGCAGTATGGGTATGGCATGTCGGTCGCTTTCCTGATTTTCTTATTCGTCGGCATATTGGCAGTTGTCAACATGAAGTATGTTCAGTCGAGCGATTAAATTGATTTCACCTGGGTTGTTGTAAGAGATAGTTCTGCGAACGGAGTGAAACGAATATGGCTTTGCGACTCAGAGGATTAGCCCTGCACATCATCCTTGTGATGCTCGGAATCTGCACGCTGTTTCCCATCTTCTACATGCTCGTCAATTCATTGAAAACTGGCGTCCAAACGGCGCAGAATCCCTGGTGGTTTACTTCTTGGCACCTGGATTGGGCAAATTATAAATTGGCGTTGCAGGCGACGCTTTCTTCCTATACAACTTCCATCATAATTACAGTGGTCAGTGTCGTATTGACCCTGGCGTTCGCTGCCCTAAGCGCGTATGCGTTCGCCAGGTTGCATTTCATTGGAAAAGAAGTGCTGTTTATCGTCATTTTTGCCCTGTTGCTCGTACCAGGTTTTCTGACTTTGATCCCGCTTTTCATCGAGATCAAAAATCTGCATTTGCTCAACAGCGATTGGGGATTGATTTTCCCATATGTGGCGGGAGGCCAGGCATTTGCCATTCTCGTGCTTCGTTCGTTTTTTCAAAGTCTCCCACAGGATTTGTTTGAATCTGCCCGCATTGATGGGGCGGGGGATATCCGGATTTTCTGGAACATCGTCATTCCTTTGTCGTTTCCCATTTTGGTGACGCTCGCCTTGATGAATGTCATCAACATTTGGAGCGATTTCATCTTGCCGTCGCTTGTATTGAATGGCTCTGCTGAGACACTTGCGGTTGCCATCGTCAATTTCCACGCGCCCGCGCTTGCGCCGTCTGCGAACGCCTTCAATATACAGTTGGCAGCGTTCACACTCTCTGCGATCCCGCTGGCCATTCTTTTCAGTTTCCTGATGCGTTATTTCGTAAGAGGGATCACGAGCGGGGCCATCAAGATGTAGTGGTGTCAACATGAGGTATACTGATCAGGATGCAGAGGAGCCGCCAAGCTCCTCTTTTTTGCGTTACTGAGTATCTTCAATGTCACATTTATCAACGCGCACACAGGTTGGATTTTACTTCAATCCACCGATTTCTTGCATTCGAAATTGCTGAAAACCATCGACGGTGGTCGTTCGTGGACTGTGCAATAAGCACCGCCGTCAGCAGCCAGGCGGTTAAACGCAATGCTTGACCGAGAGCGCGACAGGCGACAGACAAACAGGTGAGGTGCACCACATCAGCGGCTACCTCACCTGCCTCGTTTGTTATTCCGTATCTTTATACTGTGCCTTCAATTCTTCAACCACTGTCGGATCCGCGAGCGTGGTTGTATCTCCGAGGACACGACCTTCGGCAATATCTCTGAGGAGCCGCCGCATAATTTTTGCGCTGCGGGTCTTTGGCAATTCTGCGCTGAAGATGATTTCTTCTGGACGCGCCATCGCGCCGATTTTCTCGACCACAGACTGTTTGAGTTCTGCGATAAGCGCGTCGTCTGTACGAGCACCTTCTCTGACACTGACAAACGCCGTAATGGCTTGCCCTTTGATGGCGTCTGAACGACCAATCACCGCTGCTTCTGCCACCGCCGGATGGGCGACCAAAGCGCTTTCCACTTCAGCTGTGCCGATGCGGTGGCCAGATACGTTGATGACATCATCGATGCGGCCGAGAATCCAGATATATCCCTGTTCATCGCGGTGTGCGCCATCACCTGGCAGATAAGTGTCTTTGAATTGGCCAAAGTACGTTTTTTGGAAGCGTTCGTCATCTCCCCAGACGGTGCGCAGCATGGATGGCCACGGTTTTTTAATCACCAAATAACCGCCATCTTTGGCGTCGACCGAATTGCCTTGTTCATCGACAATGTCGATCTCAATGCCAGGCACAGCGCGGGTCGCCGAACCTGGTTTTGTCTCGACAATGCCTGGCAGTGGGGCAATCATGGCGCAGCCAGTTTCGGTTTGCCACCAGGTATCGACAATCGGGCACCGCTTTTTACCGATGTGCTCGTGATACCACATCCAAGCCTCAGGGTTGATGGGTTCGCCGACCGTGCCCAATAAACGCAGGCTGCTCAAATCGTGTTGTTCCAGGTATTGCGGGCCCCATTTCATAAATGTGCGAATGGACGTGGGCGCGGTATAGAGAATCGTGACCCCATAGTGATCGACCATTTCCCAGAACCTATCCCTTCCGGGATAATCCGGTGAACCTTCGTACATGACCACAGTCGCGCCTGCGCTGAGGGGGCCGTATACAATGTACGTATGGCCTGTGATCCAGCCGATATCTGCTGTGCAGAAGAAGATGTCGCTATCTTTGAGGTCAAACACGGTTCGCATCGATGTATTGGCGCCTGTCAGGTAACCTGCAGTGGTGTGGACGATGCCTTTCGGTTTCCCAGTCGTCCCGGAAGTGTAGAGCAGGAACAAAATGTCCTCTGAATCCATCTGTTCAGGCTCAAACGGCGTGGTGGGAGATTGTTTGATGAGTTCATGCCAATAGGCATCTCGTCCATCTTTCATCGTGATATTCGATTCCGCACCGACCCGTGATACGACCACCACTTGTTCAATGGGGGTCTCTTCCACAGCGATGTCCGCATTGGCTTTGAGCGGAATTTGTTTGCCGCGTCGCCAGCCGGCATCAGCTGTGATCAGGATTTTGGAATCCGCGTCAATGATGCGCTCACGCAGGGATTTCGCTGAAAAACCACCAAAGACAATGGAGTGTACAGCGCCGATTTTCGCGCAAGCGAGCATGGCGACGGGGAGTTCGGGAATCATCGGCAAATAAATGGTGACGCGGTCCCCTTTTTTGACACCCAATGATTTCAACATATGCGCAGCCTTATCCACTTCGCGGCGCAACATGTCGTATGTGATGACGCGTTGATCTCCAGGTTCACCTTCCCAGATGATGGCCGCTTTGTTTTTGCGCCAAGTTTCCGTATGGCGATCTACACAATTGTAAGCGGCGTTCAATTTACCCTCAATGAACCATTTTGCATGTGGGGGCTGCCAACTGCAAACGATTTCAAATGGCTTAAACCAACTTAACTCGCCTGCTTGTTCTGCCCAATATGTCTCGGGGTCGTCAAGCGCACGCTGATAGATGTTCTCGTCTTGGAAATTTGCCTGTGCACGAAACGATTCGGAAGGGGGGAAGGTCCGATTCTCATGGAGTAGTGTTGAAAGCTTTTCGGTTTCTACTGTCATGTGTAGATCCCCTCTCAAAAAATTAATGGTCTCGTTCACATTATATTGGAACTATTTAAAATGACAACCTCGAAAGAAAGGAGAGCGAGGCAAACAAGGGATACCGGCATGAAACGAGCCCTGCTCGCAGTGTGCGGAGCAAGGCTCGTATGCACAAATGGGTGATGGCGGTGTTTACGCTTCGTCGTCCTCTTCATCTTCAAAAAGGTCATCGTTGTATGCGTCGACAACCTTTTGCCATTCTTCATCGTCTTCGATCTCGGCGAGCACCATTTGGTCGCCTTCTTCACCGTCGATACGGAAGATGACGCCTTCTTCCATTTCTTCGTCGATAGGCAACAAAACAGCGTAATCTTTTTCATCGACGGTGAGAACCTCGCCAAGCACAAACTGATGTTCCTGACCGTTTTCATCTTCAAGCACAATCACTTCGTCTTCGTCGTGTTCGTGGTCATGTGTATGTTGATGCTCGTCCGCCATGATTTCATCCCTATCCGTTATCAAAATTTGGCTGTTCGCCATTTTCTGCGTCAGCATATCATCGTTTGATTTAAGTGTCAACGTGACTGGAATGGGCGAGTCCGTCCGCGTCACGCACTTGTACCGCTGAAGAAAGTCGATCCGTGACGGCTGTCAGCAGCTCTTCCAGTTCCTTTTGCGCTTGTTCATAAGCCTTGATTTCTGGTATCTCCTCCATTTTCTGCAATACTTCGTCTGTTTCCTTTAGTAAATAGCTGTAGTGCATGGGAGGGACCCGACGGGCTTGGAATTCGGCGACTTGTTCTCGGAGTTCGTGAAACTTCCGCAACAGATGAGCAGCTTCGCGATTGCGCTCCATGGCTGCTTGCGCATCTCGGTATGCAGCAAGCTCCGGCGTGTGCAAAATGAGCTCGGCGAGATCATCCGCTTCGGCAAGTAAGTCATTTCGATCCACAGTTCACACGCTCCAATGTGAATGGTTTTACACATCATGGCCGGCATGATGGCGGTCGTGCAGATGATTGTATGCTTCATAAGGTTTTGTGGGCTTATTTTCAATGGCATCGCCGATGACGCCAAGGATGATGCCACAGATCATGAAAATGGCAAGGAGCACAAAAGCGTGTACGATGATACCAATTAGGACAAATGCGAACATCAAGCCAAAGAGGAGGTACAGCAACCTTCTCGTCCTTTGCATGCGTATCCGCCCTTTCCCAAACAATCATCATTTTGCTTTTAGCATAACCAAAAATGGATTGCGGTAAAGATCCAGTTCAACTGAAATAAAAAAGGCGTGCATCAAGGCACGCCTTCATTATCGCATATTCGCTTCATCGGTGACTAGAGACATGTGAAAATCCATCAAACTTAAAAAGGCGAGGATTTTTTCACATGCTTCTTTTGCTTCTTTTAGATGTATCGTCTGGTTTGCCATCCAGACGGGTCGCCTTGTTCGTTTTGTAGTTCGGTGAGTTCCTTGACTGCGATATCAAATGCCAGTTTGTCACGGGCGTCCAGTGCCTCGTCGATTCGTTTCTTGACCATCTCTCTGCGCAATGCTTTTGCCTCAACTTCCGACAAAACTTCCTGTACCTCTGGCGGAATTGGAATATCTGGTAGATTCACAAATACGTAAAGTTTATCGCTGTTCATCGACTGTTGCATGAAGAACGTCTGCAGACACTGCAACACTTCTTCTGGTTGACTCACTTTTTTAATGCGTCCATTGATGGGAATGCGCGCAATCATTCCATGTCGGCCGATAATCAGTTGGGGCACGTTTTCTAAAACAATATTGGTCGCCTCGAGTTGCGCATGACGAGCGGCAAGAAAGTCGATGACGGCGTCCGCGCCGCTGGGGAGTAGTTTGGTTTTTAGTACAAGAATTTCTTCCTTTGTCATCATCGAAATCACTCCCTAAACACTTCTTGAGAAAAATTGGAGTAAGTTCTTGTATCATACGCCTTGACGGTCACTGTAGGTTGTCATGGAAGCCTAAACGGCAAATGGTGTGATGTTCATTGTATCAAAGTCGCACGTCAGATGAAAGTGCTATTCGCCTATTTTGCCATCACATACACCCTTTTCCGGTCTAGCTCGGACCTCACTTGAGGATACTACGTGCGGAGGGGATGGCGGATGGACGAGTGGGTGTATTTTGCAGGGTTGTATGAGTCGAAATTCGAAGCGTATTGTGCTGTGATGTGGGTGGAAGCGGACGACCGGATTCGCCGGACAGCACGTCCGACCAATGTGGAAATATACCGCACTCGTAAAGGAAAATACGGTGTACGCTTCAGTCGACAGGAGGCAGGAGTGCCAACGGCCACATCGGTTTAAACATGAGGGTAAAGAAAAACAGGGTCAGTCCACTCAGGTGATCTGTCAAAATCGCTTGAGCGGGAATGACCCTGTTTTATTTTGGTACAATTTGTGCGTAAAATATTAATGATGAAAAGGCTTGTTTCGATGTTGCAAAAATTTATTCCGATGGTTCGTGACTGTGCAGTTCTGACTGGCACGAGCTCTCTTCTGAAGTTGGTTTGGATTGAGGGGGGTGCTCAGTCTCCTGGTCACACGTTTTGGGCGCCGATGACTGTTTTGGCGACAGCGGCGCAATTGCGCTTGCTTTATTGCGGTCCTCCATGTTGCAAGACAAGGTTTGGCTGACGTATTGCAACGGACACCAGCCCGTCACGCTTTCCGCCACTTTCATCGCGCCGAACGACAGCAACAGCGCGTTGCCAAATGGGGAATGACGACGACGGCGGGTGGTTGCACAACCAATGGCCAAGATACCAGTGAACATTCGCATGTAGCGGTCAGCAGTCCCGATGTTCTGTTGCAAGCCAAAATCACCTCTTTTCATGTTTTGTGAACTCAGTATTTCCTGAACAGCCGCGTGTATGAGAAACGAATGTCAATTGACTTTGACTATTCTTGACTAAATGGTGTTTTTCGTGCATGATGGGTATTGTATTGAATAAGAAGGAGGCGTGTCAGATGAGCCTGATTCCGTATGTAGTTGAGCAGACATCTAGAGGTGAGCGCAGCTATGATATTTATTCGCGCTTGTTAAAGGACCGCATTGTCTTTTTGGGTACGGCAATTGACGACGATGTTGCCAATGCCGTTGTGGCGCAGTTGCTTTTCTTGGCGGCGGATGATCCTGAAAAAGATATTCAAATGTACATAAATAGCCCCGGCGGGTCGGTATCTGCTGGTCTGGCCATTTATGATACAATGCAACACATTAAACCTGCAGTCAGCACGATGTGTGTAGGCATGGCTGCCAGCATGGGCGCTGTACTTTTGACGGCTGGTGAAAAGGGCAAGCGCTATGCCTTGCCGAATTCTGAAGTGATGATTCACCAACCACTCGGTGGCGCAAGAGGGCAAGCTTCGGATATCGAAATTCACGCGAAACACATCCTGAAAACGCGCGAAAAGTTGAACAAAATTCTGAGCGATAGGTCTGGTCAACCGTTGGAGCGCGTGGAGCGGGATACCGACAGAGACAACTTCTTGTCTGCGGCGGAAGCAAAGGAATACGGCTTGATCGACGAAGTCGTCGTTCGCTGATCCGTCGCAAAACACGGGCGTCAATGTTTTGAGAGCCCGCAAGTGAAACGATTTTGTGAGCGTACGCGTCAACACCAGCTGAGTGTAAAATCAGGCTGGTGTTGACGCGTCTTTTTTGGTGGCATTATGCTTGTACGCGGCAGACTGCCATCCATGATGCTGCTTGCGTCAACAGCAGCATAGAAATGTGCGTTTATGAAGTATCACGGTTGGTGCGCGCAAAGCCATCAATTCACTTTCAGACAGGGGGGATGATGATGCCGGATCAAACGCTATATTTGGATCACGCTTCGACTTCACCTTTGCGGCCGACAGTCAAGCAATGTGTGACGGAGGCGCTCGACATCTATGGCAACCCTTCGTCATTGCATCATTTAGGGATGATTGCGGAAACGCGGTTGTCAAAGGCGCGTGCGCAAGTGCTTGCCGCCCTCGGCGCGAGAAATGGACAGCTTGTGTTTACGAGTGGAGGCACAGAGGCCAACAATCTCGCGATTTTGGGAAGCGCAGTGCAACTCAAAAATCGGGGTCGCCATATGATCACGACTGCAGTTGAGCACCCTGCCGTGCTTGAACCTATGCGGCAGCTTGAACGTCAGGGGTGGGATGTCACGTACATCGCGCCGGACGCCAACGGGGATATCGCGGTATCTGATATATTGCAAGCGGTACGCGAAGATACGGTTTTAGTGAGTGTTATGCACGTCAACAACGAAACAGGCGCGATAATGCCCGTGCAGAAATTGGCTGCACAGCTCAAAGCCTATCCCAAGTTGCGATTGCATGTTGACGGAACGCAAGCGTTAGGGAAAATGCCACTTTATCTAGGGAAATGGCCCATTGATTTATATACGGTGTCTGCACATAAAATTGGCGCTTTAAAAGGAACCGGCGCGCTTTATGTCCGAGAGGGACTTCGCTTATCTCCGCTAGTGCATGGCGGCGGACAAGAATTTGGCTTGCGTTCTGGTACGGAGAATGTGGTTGGCGCAATCGCTTTTGGCCTGGCAGCGCAAGAAGTGAGTGAACACTTGGGGGATGCGAATTTGGCAGTCCAGCACTACGAGCAATTTGTCGCCGGTTTGCGCGCGATTCCGGGGTGGACCGTTTATCAGCCGAAAACCGCTTCCTTTTATATCGTTGCAGCGTCACTAGCGGGATTGCGCGGCGAAGTCATCGTGCATGCGCTGGAAGCACAAGGGCTGTATATTTCCGCAGGGAGCGCTTGTTCAACGGCGCAAGGTACAAAAAAACGCAGCCATGTCCTGACCGCAATGGGGGTTGAAGCACGGCAGGCGGAGGCGTTTGTGCGATTTTCCTGGCAGCCGGAGACACCTTGGTCGCAACTTGCCGCCGCGCTTGAAATCGTTCGTGAACAGACATCTTGGTTAAAAAGCATGGTGGGGGTCTAAACAGGTGGATCGTATGTATGAACACATTCTTGTTCGCTACGGCGAAATCAACACAAAGGGAAACAATCGTTCGCAGTTGGAGCGTCTGCTTCTTTCAAACATTCAAAATGCGCTTGGCCAGTGGCCGCAAATCAAAGTTCGGCGGATCAGCAGTCGAACATTGGTCAGTTTACATGGGGCGCCTGTGGAAGCGGTGTTGGGAAAACTAGAAAAAGTATTTGGCATTCGTTCGTTGAGTCCTGTCATGGCAGCGCCGCTTGATGTCGCCGCGATAACGGAAGTTGCTGCGCAAGTGCTTGAGGAAGCGCGTCACTTGGGGTCGACTTTCAAAGTGAAAGTGCGCCGTGGCAACAAGCAATTTCCGCTCGATAGTATGGAACTGGCGCGTCATGTGGGCGGTGCGCTCGCAGAGCGGTTTACTGAATTGCAGGTCGATGTCCATGAGCCAAACGTCACGGTCCATATCGATGTCCGTGATGACGGCGCATACGTATATGCAGATGTCGTTGAGGGGGCAGGCGGCTTTCCGGTGGGCATGAGCGGACGCGTGGGCGCGTTGCTGTCTGGCGGTATTGACAGTCCCGTTGCGGTTTGGCAGGCCATGCGCCGTGGGCTTGTGGTTGATCTCGTCCATTTTCACAGCTTTCCGTTTACGAGTGAACGCGCGCAGCGCAAAGTCGAAGATTTGGCAAAGACGCTTGCAGGCTGGTCGGGATCGCTCAATCTCAATCTCGTTTCATTGACACAGACACAGGCCGCCATTCGGAAATCCTGTCCTGAAGGACTTCGTACCATTCTCTTGCGCCGTATGATGTTTCATATCAGCACAGCCTTGGGCAAACAGTATGGTTGGTTGGCGTTTGTCACCGGGGACAGCTTAGGCCAGGTGGCAAGTCAGACACTATCTGGGCTTCACGTGGTTGATGAAGTGACCGATTTGACCATCATCAGGCCGCTTGTCGCCGAGGACAAATTGGACATCATTCGCCGTGCACAGGCAATTGGAACTTATGAAACGTCCATTTTGCCATATGACGATTGTTGTTCTTTGTTTGCGCCAAAACGTCCGAAAACACAACCAAAGCGAGATGAAGTGCGTTTGGCTGAGGCAGAGCTCGACGTGGAAGGTCTGATTGCAGCAGCGCTGCAAGCCGTTGAAGTGAAAAAAATAGACCGCGATGCGTGATGTGTCCCGCATCAGCAAAATCATGAAAATACGAGTCCATCAAGGCAGCGCGGCTGGTGTACACCAAAGTACCAATTCATTTCCAGGGTAGATCCATCGTTGACAATGGACGAAGCATGAGCTTTCCCACAGTGGGCAACACTACCGCTAGGAGTGAGGCCTGTGGGAATCGTTCGATTGATATATCGCACTTTTAAGTTGTTTTCGCTATTTTACACACTGTGGCAAACGACGCGTGTGACGCGTCTGTTCTTTGTTGTTCGCATGTTGATACGCCTGTTTCGCAAACGCTCCGCTAGGCGCAAAAGGCCAAAGATGGCGTTTACGTTTGTCGGAGCCAATCACACGGAGATATATCGACGGCGCGGTTGGCGGCGAATTCACAGAAAAAGTGAAAATTGATGAAAGAAAACCCCGGACGGACAGGGCTGATCAAATGTGATCGGATCTGTTCGTCTGGGGTTATCTCATTTGGGGACAGACAATCATGTGAACTGTCCGGCATCATCACCAAGACGTTAGTCTTTTGCGGGCATCGCAGGTGGTGTGCGCCAAGGTATCGATTTCATTTTCAGAGTAGCGATGTGATGTTTAAGCCCTTGCAAAATTGGATATAACAAATGATAGTCTCGTGATAACTCTTAAGTACGCACGTGCGGATGTGGGTTACTAACAAACAAAAGAACTGTAGGAGGAATTTAGGATGCGTCAAACATCACGCGCCATGCGCCAAGATGCATGGACAACAGAAGACGATGAAGTGTTGGCAGAAGTTGTTTTAAAACATATTAAGCAAGGGAGTACACAACTGGCTGGTTTCAACGAAGCTTCGCGCAGGCTTGGCAGAACCGCTGCAGCTTGTGGCTTTCGCTGGAACGCCTGTGTGCGCAAACAGCAGCGGCAAATCATCGAAATTGCCAAAGAGGAGCGCAAGAAGAGCAAATCGGAACGCGTTCAAGCGCAAATGGAAGGCGGAGATTTGGATCACCCAACAGCAACGCTCATGTCTTGGGCCCAAGTTCTACGCTTTTTGCGCCAGGAAAAAAACACGGCTCAACACTGGGCTTCAAGGTGGCGCAATGCGGAACGCCAATGTAACGAATGGAAAGCGCGCTTCAAAGAATTGCAAGAGGAACACGGACAAATTCGCGAGGAATACATGCAACTCAAACATGATTACGAAACGGTTTCCGAAGATTATAAGGCGCTGGTTCAAATCATGGAAAGAGCGAGAAAAGCGACATTGCTTGACGGCGGCGAGTTGGCGCAAGGGTTTATGTATCAAATTGACGAATACGGCAATCTCGAACGTGTGGAGCACGAGGAGCCAATGGAGCGAGCTGAATAAGCTCGCTCCATTTTTTAGCCATACATATTTTTGTGCATGATGTAAATGTTTCCGTGTCACCCTATTGGCGAGGAGCGTCCGAGGAAGGTGACCGTCATTATGTTTAGAAAACGTGGTAAACAAAGCATTTGTGCTGGAAGGCGCCATGTGTTAAAGCGATTGTGTGTTGTGCTGATCTTACTGTCATCACCTGTGGCCATGACTGGCTGCTATGACAGGCAGGAACTGGAGCAACAGGCGTTTGTCAGCACGCTTGGAATTGACAAGGGGCCAAACGGACTGATTGATTGTACGCTTCGCATTTCAGTGCCAGTCAATCCGTCGGGCGCTGGAGCGAAAGGTGGCATGGAGCCTTTGGCCAGCACGAAACCTGTGACCGTACGCGCGCACAGCATCAATGAGGCCATGGTATTAGCGGGAGGATCCATTGAACGCACCATTACCTTTTCACACCTGACACTGATTATCTTTGGCAACGAACTTGCCAGAGATGGTGTCCTCACGTATATTCAGCCACTCATTCGCTATCAGCAATTCCGCCGCAGTGTGCTCATGTCCATTTCTAAGACGACTGCCCTCGACGTGATCCAAGCGGACAAGCCGATGCTCGACACCTCAATCGTTCGGGTGGCCGACGGTATGGCGATGGTGGGCGAGAGATCCGGCATTATTCCAGTTTGCCGCTTGCATGATCTCGCCAGCGCATTGGAAAATCCGCATCAATCTGTCATTGCACCGCTTTATAACATCAATGACTTCGTCAAAAACGACGATGCGACATTGCCTGATAACGACAAGATTTCCTATGAGGCAGGCAAGGTTCTGCGCTTGGGCGGCAACCCTGTAGAGTGGATGGGGGCAGCGGTCTTCAAAGGGGACAAAGTGGTTGATTATTTGAATGGGGAGGATTGTATATACATACGGATGCTAGAAGGCGGGCTGTACCACGCAAAACTGGACTTGGACGATCCGTCCGAAACAGGTCAGGATATCAGTGTATCCCTCCACAAGGAGCGCGCGCCGCAATACAAGATTTCGCTGACCAATCCAGTGCAGATTCATGTGAATTTGCCCGTAGATGTGGATGTTGACAATGTGGCGAGCGGGATCGACTATGCCCAAGCTGGTAAACGCCGTATTCTGGAAAAAGGATTGAGCGAACAGGTAGATCAAAAATTGCATCAGGTGTTGGAGCGGCTGCTGGTCAAGGACAAAACAGATGTGGTTCCTGTGTCAAAGTACATTCGAGGCAAGTTTAGAACGTATCAACAATTTGCTGATTATCCTTGGGATGAGCAGATGAAAGACGCCAAAATTGTGGTGAATGCCGATGTGCATGTTCGGCGTTTTGGCGTACAAATGGATCCATTGCGCAAATTAGACCAGGATTAAGGCCACAACATGGTGGCCGTAGCGCCAGGGACACGGTTTGGCACTGGTTGTCGTTGTCCCCGCTCCTGCGTTTCTCTAAGTGGCCTTTGCGGTCGTTGGTAGCCCCAAGGCGAACTGTAACGTGGTACATGTGGGTTTGGCAACTGCAGATGGGGTGGAACTTCCACGCCTTGTGGACCGGATTCTTTTTCATTTGAAGAAGTATCATCAGCAGAATCATCGTTCGTCTGGAGATTGGACAGCGTGGTTTGCGCCACGCTCTTGAGCAAAATGTTGAACATTGGACTTTCGACGATTGTGAGCAATTGTTTCGCCTGCCATTGTGTCGCATCGCCAAACGCGTCGCGCAAGGCCGTTGAAATGGCCAGCGTGAGCCGTAGATATTCTTTATGAGAAAGGCCAAGTTTCTTTGCCTCAGCACGAATTCTTTGTTCCAATTTCGCCTGCGCCACTGATGTTTTACGTGTTTTCTGTCTCATGGTCGGATTGTTCACTCCTTTCGCGCCGTTTACAAAAAGGAGGGCCAGGTCGGCGCACGGCCACCGGCCTGGCTTTTGCTCGCGGTGCTGATTCAGCGAATGCAAACAGGTGCAGATGCTGAACGGACAAAAGCCCGCCTACGCACAGGCGGACGATAAAATTAGGTCATTCGCCCGCCATTGGGGCTGATGACTTGGCCTGTGAGAAAACTGGCCGCATCAGACACGAGGAATCGCACGAGCGCCGCGACATCTTCTGGTTGACCGAGACGGCCCACTGGTGTTGCATCAACCATGTCCAATTGTTCTTCGCGGCTGAACATACCGAGCATCTCTGTTTCGATCACGCCTGGCGCGACGGCATTTACAGTGATTTGCAGACTGCCCAGCTCCTGCGCCAAAGATTTGGTCAGGGCGTTCATCGCGCCCTTGCTGGCTGCATATGCGGCCTCATTGCTGGCACCGTACAGACCGTGTATGGAGCTGATGTTGACAATGCGCCCGCTGCCCCAGTGGCGCATATATGGGATGGCTTCCCGACTGCACAAAAAGACGGATGTCAAATTCGTATCGATGATATGGCGCCACTGTTGGACAGATAAGTCCATGAGCAGTCCATGATCGGCCAGTCCAGCGTTGTTTACCAAAATACTTGGTGTGCCAAGCGCGGTTGCGGCGACGAACAGTTGTTTTACCGCCTGTTCATCTGTCACGTCCGCCTTTACACTGATGGCAGACACACCTTGGGCGTTGCAAGTCTCGACCACTTGCTGTGCCGCAGCCTGCTGTTGGCGATAGTTGACAACGACCGAAACCCCTGTGCGTGCCAGTTCGATGGCGACGGCTCGGCCAATTCCCCGTGAAGCGCCTGTCACAATGGCGACTCGCTTCCTCTGCCCATCAACTGATGGCGCGCTGATATGGTTGACCTGCTCTATGTCAATCCGCTCCTCTTCCAAATGGCTGATATTTCAAAGGTAGCATATTCAGGCAATAAAAAAACCGCCGCAGCATATCTGGGCGGTTGATCGGAAGTTCGATCAAAGTGCGAAAAATAAGGGGGATGGCAAGTACAAGCGAGTATATTGCCACATCAAAAGGATTGCCGAAAACGGGGGATCTTAAACTTCTATTCTGCGAAAACAAACCTTTTTGAAGGTTTGAAGGTTAAAATATGGGGCCATCGCCATTCGACTTACTTTACTTTAGTGGGTAGATGTTGTTATGATAACACTGACACATCTGTGGTTGAGTCCTGTCAACTTTCGTTGGTATGTGTGCCAGCGGCGTGGTAAAGAAAATTGCACTTTATTTGATTGGATGAAATGTGTCAAATACATAGAGGCGTTCGGCGTTTTCATAATGCGGCTGGTGTGGGAAACATCACGTATGGCGGTCTTTTCATTTGTTTGCACAATCATGACTTGACGTATTCAGAGAGTGTCACGGGCAGAAGTTCAGCCGGACAACCTCTTATCTGTTTTCGGACAACCGAATTAAAGGGGCTGTTCATTTTTGAAATGTTCAATTCATCAATCGCCAACTGGCAATCGTCTAACGGATGCGCAGTTATTTTCATTTGCGGATGTTGCACATCTGTATGATGAACAAAATCCAATTTCACCAGAGACTTATCGCAAACGAGCTGAAATGATCACACCTTACTTTGACGATGCCCACCGTCAGCAATTGGTGGAGGCCATCGAAGCGTACGGGCAGCGAATCGGTGTGTCGCCCGCACAAAAAGCGGCGACAGCGCGTTTGCGAGATCCGCGCAGCGTCGCTGTTGTCACAGGGCAACAAGCGGGTCTTTTCACAGGGCCGTTTTACTCTATCAGCAAAGCGCTTTCAGCGGTTGGCGTCGCGCGTGAGCTGGAACGCGAATTAGAACGCCCAGTGGTCGCGGTGTTTTGGGTGGCTTCAGAGGATCACGATTTTGCGGAAGTAGATCACGCCTATTTTCTCTCGCATCAGCAGACGACACAACGCGTGCAATTAAAACATGCGTTTGACAGTCATCAAATGGTGTATTCCGCCCCTTTGGATCATTCGCAAATCCAGTACGTCTTACAGGTCATCCAAGATGATTTGCCTGATCATACATACAAAGCCGAGATGCTTCAAACCCTCGCGGATTGTTGGCAAACAGGCGACAGTTTGGCCGTCTGGTTTGCGCGTTTGATGTCGGTTCTCTTGCAGAATCAACCCATCGTCATCGTCGATCCCTGTTTACCGGCTTTGCGTCAATTGGTTGGGCCGGTTTTTGCCCGGACACTACAAAACTTCGACGTTTTGCAGGCCAAATTGCAAGATGCGTATGACGAAGTGGCTGAAGCCGGCTTTGAACCGGAAGTCATTCGCGATGCAGCGCACTCTACGGTCTTTCATGTCGTTGACGGCAAACGGTATGTGCTCGAACGGCGTGAGGGTGGTCATTTTACTGCGCGGGGATATGGACTTGATTTAGATGAGGCCGCCTGGATTCGCATGGCGATGGAAGAGCCAGAGCGGTTTAGCTCCAACGTCTTGTTGCGTCCGGTCATTCAAGATCACCTTCTGCCGACACTCGCATATGTCGGCGGTCCGTCCGAAATTGCCTATCATACGCTGTCGCGCGCCGTCTTTCACACGCATGAACGCCTGTTGCCGCCTTTGATCATGCGTCAACGATTTCGCATCGCGGGACCGGGCGTCGCCCGCGCCATGAAACAGTGGGACATTTCCTTTGAAGACGTGCGTCAACCCGTTGACTTGGTGGCGACGCGTCTGCTGCAGGATTTTTCTTCCGCTTTGTCTGCTAAAGTCGCAGGCATGAAGGAACTGGTTCATCACCAGTTAAGTGAACTCGCCGATGATTTCGCGGTCTATGGACCGCAGGTCGCTGAGATGGTAGGGCGTCAAGGCAAAGAGCACGAATCGCTTTTGACTAGACTTGAGTCCAAAATTTATCGTCTGGCGGAACAGCGTCACATAGCGGATGTGCAGCAGTTAAGGCGCATTCAGCATTGGTTTTGGACGGATGGTCACGAACAGGAACGCCGTCTTTGTCCACTCAATATCTGGGCCGAGTTGGGGCAGGTGTGGTTTGAATCGCTGCCAGCCTGGGGCAATTATCGTCAACCAGCGCCTTATCTGGAGTTGTCTGTGGAGTAATCCATGTTTATCAACCATGCGACTCATATCAAATTCTATGTCGCAATGACTGGGTATCAGTGTTTTTGAAGGCGCGTTGTTCGCAGATGCCGTCTCTTTACGCAGAAATGCGCGCGAATTTCACAGATTCTCCAGCCCGCTAACGGATTCCCGTCAGCGGGCTTTTTTTTGTTTTGAAGGCAGGACTTTTGTGCTGTGGGGCGAAAAGCTATTAATGTGGTGAGTAGTGGGGCAAAGTGGGGATTCAGGACTTGGCGGTGAATTCGCGTGTTCATGGGAGAATTTGAACATTCACTCGATACGAAGGGACGTTTGACAGTGCCAGTCAAGTTTCGTGATGGCCTGGGAACGTCATTCGTCGTCACACGCGGGCTCGACAAGTGCCTGTTCGTATACCCAATGGAAGAATGGCAAATATTAGAATCCAAGTTGAAATCGTTGCCGATGACGCGTTCCGATGCGAGATCTTTCGTGCGTTTCTTCTTTTCAGGCGCGAGTGAATGTGAACTTGACAAGCAGGGGCGCATGTTGCTGCCGCAAAAATTGCGTGATTATGCAGGTCTGGATAAAGACTGCACAGTGCTTGGCGTCTCTAATCGCGTGGAAATTTGGGATGCAAACGCTTGGAACAGCTATGCGGATGAGGCAGAAACTTCATTTGCGGACATCGCTGAGAAGCTAGTGGATTTTTCATTTTAAAGCGGTGGATAGTCGATGGAGGAGAAGGTAAACTTGGCGTTCATACATGAGACGGTTTTATTAGAGGCGACCGTGGATGCGATTCAACCGCGAGACGGGGGCCGCTATATTGATGCGACCTTGGGTGGTGGCGGTCACACGCGGCTTCTGTTGGAACGAAGCGCGCCGACAGGCTGTGTGCTCGCGTTTGATCAAGACACGACGGCAATTGAAAATGCGCGTGTGACACTGGCGGATATGGCTTTTCGCCTGCAGACGGTCCACGCGAATTTCGCGCACATTGAGCAGGAAGCGACCAATCGTGGATTTCAACAAGTAGACGGCATCTTGTTCGATCTCGGCGTATCATCGCCGCAGTTTGACGTTGCCGAGCGGGGATTCAGCTATCGGCAGGACGGCCCGCTTGACATGCGGATGGACAGGCGTCAGCGCATGACGGCAGAGACGTTTGTCAACGAGGCGTCAGTTGAAACATTGACCAATGTCTTTTTTCGCTACGGCGAGGAGAAATTTAGTCGCGCGATTGCGCGCAAAATTGTCGAAGCGCGGGAAGTGTCGCGGATCACGAGCACTGTCGTATTGGCGGATCTCATCAAAGCAGCCATTCCGGCTGCAGCGCGGCGCAGCGGTCCACACCCGGCCCGGCGTGTTTTTCAGGCGATACGCATCGCTGTAAATGATGAATTGGCCGTTTTGCAAACAGGCATCGAAGGCGCATTTTCGCTGCTAAACCAAGGAGGACGCCTAGCCGTCATCAGTTTTCATTCCTTGGAGGATCGGATTGTCAAGCAAACGTTCCGCGATTTTGCCACTGGGTGTATTTGTCCGCCAGAGTTGCCCATTTGCACATGTGGTCGCACACCGCGCGGACGCTTGGTGTCTCGTAAACCGATAGCGCCTACTGAAGAGGAACAGACGAACAATCCGCGGGCGAGATCGGCCAAATTGCGGGTGATTGAGAAATTGTAATGTGAATGTGGGAGGAAGACACATGTCTGCAGTTCGGGAAGAAATTCGCACATCTCGGTTTGAACAACAGTCTGTCCGGCTGCCGCAACAACAAGATGGCTTTGCAACGCGCGGGCAAGCGAAGTCGGCGCGACGCGCACGGATAGCGAACCGCATCAGCCTCGGCGTGTGTTGTGCCATCAGTTTTTCGATTGTGTGGATGGTGGCGTCGAAGGGGGCAGCTGTCTACCAGGAAAGCTTTCAAAATACCAAGTTGCAGACACAGGTGAACGAGCAGAGCGCGACGAACGCCACAGTGAATGCAACGGTCGCACAGTTGAAGCGCCCGTCGCGCATTCTGCAGGAAGCGCTGAACAAATTGCATATGCAATATAAAAAACCGCTGACCATTCCAGCAGATCCTGCTGGGAAGTGATGCGCGATGTCAAAATACAATTCCGGCTGGCAGCGTAAAAAAGCGACACAGCCACGCAAACAATCGAAACGGAGCAAGAAGCGTCTGTGGGTGGTCCAAGGCGGTCTGATTCTTGTTCTATCAACCATTTTATGGCGTGTTTATGATGTGCAAAAAGTATACGGCGACCAACTCGAGAAAAATGAGAAGCTGGCAGTGGACGCCGACAATACACTCCTTGCCCCGCGCGGCGCCATTCTGGACGCGCAGGGCAACGAATTGGCCTATGATGTGCCAGCTTCCTATGTGGATATCAAGACGGCAGATTTGAAAAAGTACGCCGCCCAAATCGCTGCGGAGATCGCGCCGATTTTAGGCACGAGCACGAGCAAAGTGGTCAATTTGCTGCAGGAAGATTCGCCGTGGGTGCGTTATCCCAAACCGATTCTGGCGACGGCGCAGACCAAGTTGCAGGCGGCGTTTGACGCGCACAAGTGGGCGCCAGCGAACAAAAGCGTCCAGTGGAGCGCCGATGTCACTTTCAGTCCGACCGAGCAGCGGTTGTATCCCTATGACGATTTCGCCGCCAACACCATCGGCTTTGTCGAACCGGATCAAAAAAATCAGTCAGACATTGTCGGTGTCGGTGGTATCGAAGAAAAGTTCAATAAACAGTTGAGCGGCACAAATGGAACGGTAGATTTCCAACGAGACGCCTATGGCTATCCGCTGCCAGGCAGTGTCCATGTGACGAAAAAGGCGCAGCCAGGCGACAACATTCAGTTGACACTCGATGAGACGATTCAAGGCTATGTCGAAAGTGAAATGGCGCAGTTGGTCAAGCAGTACAAGCCGCAGCACGCGGCCATCATCGTGACCAACCCCCAAACCGGCGCCATTTTGGCGATGTCCAGCGCGCCGTCGTTCAATCCCAATTCGTATGCGTCAGCCAGCCCTGACGCACTGTACACGAACTGGGCGGTCAACAGCAGTTTTGAGCCGGGGTCCACGTTTAAGCCGTTTGTCTTGGCAGCGGCGCTGGCGACCAATTCCGTCTCACTGTATGACACGTACATGTCCGGTCACACAACGGTGGATGGGCAAACGATTTCCGATTGGGACCCCGCTGGGTGGGGCGTACTCACTTTTCAACAAGCGTTAGAAGAGTCCAGCAATGTCGGCTTTGCCAAGATTGCCGAGAAGCTCGGCTGGCCGAATTTGGACCATTACATGAACTTGTTTGGTTTTGACAAGCCGACAGGGGTCGACTTGCCTGACGAGGCTTCGTCTATTCTGTTCAAGAAGTCACAGCAGGGGGAACTGGAGTTGGCGACGTCCGGTTTTGGCCAAGGGATTTCTGTGACACCACTGCAACAGGTGGCGGCAATGGGTGTCATCGCCAATGGCGGCAAATTGATGCGACCGTATGTGGTGAGCAAAATCACCTCGCCGGACGGAAAAGTCATCAAACAGGTGAAGCCAACCGTCGTGCGGCAGAATTTCATTCCGCAAAATGTGCTGAATGAAGTCAAAAATACGATGGTGCTCGACGTGTCTGATCCAAAGTACGGCCTAGATTCGAGCGCAAAAATCGCCGGTTACGAAGTGGCTGGGAAAACGGGAACCGCCCAGGTGGCCAATCCGAAAACCGGACAATATTACAGTGACCGATTCATCACGTCGTTCATGGGTTTTGCGCCGGCCCAGGATCCACAAGTGGAAGTCTACGTCACAGTGGACTGGCCGAAAACCCCTGAAGCAGATACGTGGGGCAGCAGCATCGCGGCGCCATATGCCAAAGCCATCATGAAAGAGACGCTCGATTACGATCACATTGCGCCGACGGGCGACGTGCCATCTGCTTCGGCAGACACGCCGAAAGGCAATCAGGTGCAATATGTGCAAACGCCGAACATCGTCGGTCTTTCACAGCAGGCGGCCAAAGCCAAATTGTCATCAATGGGACTGGACTCGATGTTTGTCGGCACAAGTGGGACAGTGGAAAAACAGTGGCCGCCAGTTGGGGTCGAAGTGACCAAAGGCAGTAAAATGTACGGTTTGTTGCAGCACGCCGAGGGCAGCAAAGTGAGTGTGCCCAATTTGACGGGGCTCTCACTGCGTGATGCGACCAACTTGCTTGCGGCGCTGTCGCTGAATATCTCGCCAACCGGCAATGGGTTTGTGACAAAGCAGGCGGTTGCGGCAGGGACGAGTGTGGCGAGCGGCACAGCGATTCCCGTCACTTTGAGTCCACAGTAAAGCGTGATCGACGTGCTCAAGTCCAGACACATCCACAGTGTGCTGCCTGTGTGCTTGGACGTTTTCAAACAAATTGCATGCAGCATCTTACACGGCCCTTGAAAGGGCCTGTTTTTTCTTGTCCCAATTCGACGTCTTGCACGTGCCCATTCGCTTCTAGCAGGGGAGTTGTCCGCATAGGATGATCTCGATGAACAAGCTTGGAGGCGAAGGATGTGCGTGTGACTCGCGGAATGATGCGGCGCCGTTTGGTGCTGCTCTTGCTCGTACTCTTAGGCGCCATTTTGGTACTGGTGGGCCGTTTGGTATTTGTGCAGCTCATTCAGTCTTCGTGGCTGTCAGGTGAAGCGAAGAAGACATGGGATAGGAAGATCGAACTGTCAGGCATTCGAGGCAGCATTTTGGATGATGATGGACAACCGTTGACCTATACGGCGAGTGCGCCATCCATCATCGCTGTGCGCGCGCAGGTGAAGGATAAAGCAGGTACGGCCAAGGCGCTCGCTCCGATTTTGAAGATGCCGGAAGGCACCATTTTGAAGCAATTGGAAAAAAAGCAGTTGATGACCTATATCAAACCCGGCGGCAAGCGGATTTCCCAAGAGCAACTGACGCAGATCCGCAAGTTGAATCTACCTGGCGTCTACATCACTGAGGAAGGAAAACGCGCTTATCCGTATGGCGATCTCGCCGCTCAGGTGTTGGGCATCACTGGATCGGACAACCAGGGGATCACCGGCTTGGAAAAAGAGTATGACACAGTGCTACAGGGTAAGCCTGGCAGTATTACGTTTTACGCCAAGGCGAACGGCGAGTTGATTCCGAATGAAGGTGAACAAGTCAAGCCTGCGACAGATGGCGATGACGTGAAGACGACCATTGACTTGCAGATTCAACAATATGTAGAGAACGAAATAGAACAGGCTGTCGTGGAGTACAACCCGGACAGTGTCACGGCGATTGTGGAGGATCCGCAAACGGGCGCCATCAAGGCAATGGCCAACTACCCAACGTTCGATCCCGCCAATTGGAAGGATGCCCCGGCTTCGACGTACAATCGGAATTTGGCGATTTGGCAGACGTTTGAACCTGGTTCCACATTTAAAATCGTCACCCTGTCTGCTGCGGTGCAGGAAAACAAGGTGAATTTGCAGGACAAGTTTTACGATCCCGGTTATTATGAAGTGGCTGGTCATCGCATTCGCTGCTGGAAGGCAGGCGGGCATGGATCAGAGACGTTTCTCAACGTGGTCGAGAACTCCTGCAACCCCGGTTTTATCGCGCTGGGAGAGCGGTTGGGCAAGAACACGCTGTTCTCTTACATCAAGAAATTCGGTTTTGGGCACAAAACGGGCATCGATTTGCCTGGTGAAGGAAATGGCATTCTGTTCAATGTAAATAAGGTCGGTCCATTGGAACTGGCGACGACGGCGTTTGGCCAAGGCGTTTCCGTCACGCCGATTCAACAGGTGATGGCCATGGGGGCTGTGGCCAACGGCGGCAAGCTCATGAAACCATATGTCGTTCAGGATGTGTTGAATCACGATACAGGAAAAGTTGTTTCGCAGACCAAGCCAGACGTTGTTCGCCAGGTGATTTCGCCGAGCACTGCCAAACTGGTGCGCAGCGCGCTGGAAAGTGTGGTGGCGCGTGGAAGTGGCAGCAAGGCTTATAAAGCGGGGTTGCGCATTGGCGGCAAGACGGGGACGGCGCAGGTTGCTAAAAACGGTCGTTATGAATCGGGACACTACATCGTTTCATTCATCGGCATGGCGCCTGCCAACAATCCAAAATTGATCGCCTATCTTGCAATTGACAACCCACACCCGAAAAACGGCGTAGTGTTTGGCGGTGTCATCGCGGCGCCGATTGTCGGCAACATTTTGGAGGACAGCTTGGAACATATGGGCTATATGCCGACGAACGACGGCATTCCGAAGCTCTACAAGTACGGTGACAATGTCCCAGTGACGGTGCCCAACTTCCAAGGGCTGTCTTTGGCCGATGCCAAAAAGTTGGCGCTTCAAAGCAGCGCCCATTTGAAGGTGAATTTGCAGGGCAGCGGGAAAACCGTTGTGGCGCAATCGCCGGTCGGCGGCAGCAAAGTGGATGATGGATCGACCATCAGGCTGTTCCTGGGCGATGGACCGAGCACAAGAAAAATTGACAAGTCGAAACAAAACCAATAGACTGCCATCCGTGGCGCTTCCGCGACCAGTAGGATGATGAATATATCCCATTCATATCATCGACATCCGGCAATGACGTAAGGTGTCAACGCTGGAGTGCTGGCCGCGGTTGGACATGAGGATGTCAACTGGTTGGAGGGAACTGACGGTGTTGTTAAGTGAACTGCTTCAACCTTTATTTGCATACCAATGTAATGAAAATGCTGATGTGGCTGTCTTGGATATTCAAACCAATTCACGACGTGTGCATCCAGGAAGCTTGTTTGTCGCGGTGCCAGGGCACACGGTGGACGGGCATGATTTTGCGCCAAGCGCAGTTGAATCTGGGGCGGTGGCTTTACTCGTTGAACGCCGTATCCCTGATTTGACTGTGCCACAGGTGGTTGTGCCAGACACGCGCCGCGCCGCAGCTTTGTTGGCGGATGTCCTATATGGGCATCCTTCGCACAAGTTGCGGATGATCGGCGTGACAGGCACCAACGGCAAGACGACGGTCACGCATATCATTGCGCACGTGCTGGAGACCGCTGGAAAACAGACCGGTCTCTTAGGCACTGTCGGCGGCCGAATTGGTGCAGAGACATTTCCGCTGCAAAATACGACCCCGGAAGCAGTCGATGTGCATGGTTATTTGCAACGCATGGTCGATGCGGGGTGTTCCCACGGTGTGATGGAAGTGTCTTCACATGCGCTTGTCGAGCGCCGGGTGGCGGGGGTGGACTACAAAATCGCCGTATTTACCAACCTCACGCAGGATCATCTCGACTTTCACAAGACAATGGAAGATTACGCGCAGGCGAAGCGCCTTTTGTTTGCGCGTCTCGGTAATCTCTATGCATCTACACGCGAGAATAACACTTACGCGATTGTCAATCAGGATGATCCCTATCGTGATGTCATGCTCGATGCGACCGTGGCGCAGTCATTGACTTACGGTTGTTCCGCTGGCGCCGATGTCCGTGCGGAACACATTCGTCTGACGCACAACGGGACGATGATGGATGTCATCACGCCCTGTGGCCACATGGAAGTGACGACCAGCCTGATTGGCCGGTTTAATGTCTACAATGTGCTCGCCGCAATCGCCGTCGGCATTGTCGAACAGATTCCGTTCGACGTCATGCGAGAAGCGCTGCAAAGCTATCCTGGTGTACCCGGGCGCTGTGAGCGGGTGGATGCTGGTCAGCCGTTTGGGATTTTTGTCGATTATGCGCACACCCCAGACGGCTTGGAGAACGTGCTTACAAGCGTGCGGGAGTTTGCGTCTGGCGACGTCATCACAGTGGTTGGCTGTGGCGGTGACCGGGATAAGACAAAGCGTCCGCTGATGGCGGCCATTGCGATGCGGCACAGTGATTTTGCCATCTTTACGAGCGACAACCCACGGACAGAAGATGAAGTTGCCATTCTCGATGACATGGTGCAGGGCATTCCGCCTGGTGCGGACCATTATTTGCGCTGCACGGACAGGCGCGAGGCCATTTATGCAGCCGTCGGCCGAGCAAAACCCGGGGATGTCGTCGTCATTGCTGGCAAAGGCCACGAAGATTATCAAATCATCGGGCGGACGAAAGTGCATTTTGATGATCGCCAAGAGGCGCGCGCGGCGGTTCAAGCCAGAGGGACGACCACCGAACAGGTGTAGGAGGAAACGAAGTTGGATTTACAGGCGTTGTTGTTTACAGCCATTGCTGCATTTGCCATTGCTTTGCTGCTCGGGCCGATTTGTATTCCGTTGCTGCACCGACTAAAATTTGGCCAATCCATTCGGGAGGAAGGGCCGCAACATCACAAGGCCAAAGCTGGAACGCCGACGATGGGCGGCGTCATGATTCTGCTCGCAGTGGTTTTGACGACGCTCAAGTTTGCTGTTGACAGTCTGGATACGCTGATGCTCCTGTTGGGGACAGTGGGCTTTGGCCTGATTGGCTTTGCCGATGACTTTATCAAGATTGTAAAGAAGCGGAATTTAGGGTTGACGGCGAGGCAGAAGCTGCTCTTCCAATGTATTGTGACCGTGATTTTGTTTTTCTTGCTTTGGTGGGAACAAGGTGGGTATCATTCGTTTAGCATCCATATTCCGTTTTCCAACTGGGCGATTCCCGTTGGCATTTTCTATGTGCTCTTTCTTTTGATTGTCTTACTGGGCACAACCAATGCGGTCAATTTGACAGATGGCTTGGACGGGCTTCTGTCTGGGTGCGCCATCATGGTGTTCGCTGCGTATGCTGTTTACGCGTACTGGAACACAAATTACGACGTGTCGCTATTTTGCGCGGCAATGGTCGGCGCCCTCGGCGGTTTTTTGGCGTTTAATCGCCATCCTGCCAAAGTGTTCATGGGGGACACAGGCTCATTGGCCATCGGCGGCGGCTTGGCGATGGTGGCTGTGCTCACGCACAGTGAACTGGCGCTGATTCTGTTCGGCCTGGTCTTTGTCGCAGAGGCGTTGTCGGTCATGATTCAAGTCTTTTCCTACCGCACATTTGGTCGCCGCGTCTTTAAAATGAGTCCGCTGCACCACCACTTTGAATTGTCTGGTTGGTCGGAATGGGAAGTCGTGATCGCGTTTTGGCTGGCTTCGTTTATTTGCGCGTTTGGCACACTCGCGCTGCTCTCTCGTTAGGTGCCCTAAGGTGTCGGATTTTTTAGGGCAGAGAGCACTTTTAGGTTTTGGATATTCATTCATGTCACGGAGATGACGCGGGACAACGACTTCGCGAAGAAGTTGTGTTCCGTCCTCATTTTCGGACAACTTGCGGAAGGTGAAACAGATGGCAAGTGTACAAGCGCAAGTGGACGAGTGGATCCGCGCGCCGCGTGATGTATTGATTATCGGCTTTGCCAAGAGCGGCGCCGCGGCAGCAGACTTGTTACTGCGGCATGGTTTTCGCGTGACTGTGAACGAGGTGCAGCCGCGTCCTATCGACGATGCGGATGTAGAACGCCTGGAAAAAGCAGGCGTTCATTTTGTGTTTGGCGGGCATCCCGCCACACTGCTCGACACACCGTGGCAGTTTATCGTCAAAAATCCTGGCATTCCCTACAACAAGCCATTGATTGCAGCTGCTGTCGAAAAGCAGATCCCGTTATTTACGGAAATTGAAGTGGCCAGTTGGTTTACACAGTCGCCACTCTATGCCATCACAGGTTCAAACGGCAAGACAACGACCACGACATTAGTGGGAGAAATGTTGCAACAGTCTAATCTCAACCCTGTTGTAGCAGGCAACATTGGCATTGTGATGTCAAGTGTTGTCGAACAGTTGACACCCGCGAGGCCGCTTGTGCTCGAAGTCTCCAGTTTTCAACTGCTTGGGACGCAGACATTTCATCCACGCATCGCCATGTTGCTCAATTTCTTTCCGGCGCACTTGGACTATCACGGCAACTTCGAAGCTTATCAGGCCGCGAAGTGGGTTCTGTTTAAAAACCAGACCAGTGCGGATATCGCGATTTTGAATCGGGATCAACCCCTTGTGCGGGATGGCGCAGGCGCTTTGGCGGCGCAGATTCATTGGTTCAGCCAAGAGACTGCTGATTTTGCAGATGGCGCAGCTGTAGAAGACGACGTTATCGTGTTGGTGAAAAATCACGAACGCCGCCCGTTGTTGCCTGTGGAGAAGGTCGCGTTGAAAGGTGGACACAATCTCGCCAACTTGTTGGCCGCCGCCGCGATGGCGCAGGCGGCAGGGGCGTCTGACGCGGCCATCCGCACGGTGGCAGAGACGTTTGCGGGCATTGAGCACCGTTTGGAGTTTGTGCGTGAAGTGGCAGGGGTCAGATATTACAACGACTCAAAAGCCAGCAACCCGACAGCTGGGCGGCAGGGGCTGCACGCGTTTGACAAGGACATCATCTGGTTGGCAGGGGGCCTTGACCGCGGCATTGACTTTTTCGATCTCGTTCCCGATTTGCGCAACCGCGTCAAAGCGGCCGTGCTCTTGGGGGAGACAAAGGCGCAATTGAAGGCGGCGTGCGAGGCTGCAGACGTGCCAGTCATCGAGGAGGTCGCTTCGCTGGAGGTAGCGGTCGCACGCGCGCATCAACTTGCGACGCCAGGGGACACCGTGTTGCTTTCGCCAGCTTGCGCAAGTTGGGATATGTTTAAGTCGTTCGAGGAACGGGGAAGCATGTTCAAAGACGCTGTGCATAGACTGTAGAGTCACTATGTGGACGACCCTGGATAAAAAGCCAGGGGCGTCAGCGTCTGAGGAGGGGCATCCGTGCTTCGAGCCCGCAATTCCAATTCTGCACGTAGTTCGATTGATATGGTCATTGTCGGTGTAATTGTCATCCTGCTTTGCATGGGTATTGTGATGGTTCACAGTGCCTCATCGGTCGTCGCGGCAAATAAATTTGGCGATCCGTTCTTTTATCCCAAGCGCCAGTTGATCTGGGCAGTCATCGGTGTCGTCGCGATGTTCTGGTTTGCGCGTTTTGATTACCACAAGTTGCGCCAGCACGCGCCCAAGATTGTGGTCATCAGCTTCGTGATGCTCGTCTTGGTGCTGTTGATTGGCGTCAATCGCGGCGGATCGAAAGCGTGGTTGGGCTTTGGTTCATTGGGCATTCAACCGTCCGAGTTCGCCAAATTGGGGTTGATCATTTTCCTGGCGCATCTCTTAAGTGAATCGGGCGACCGGATGCAGTCGCTGTGGCGTGGATTTATGCCACCTTTGGGGCTGGCCTTGGCTGCGGTGGGGCTGATTATGCTGGAGCCTGATTTGGGGCAGAGCGTGGTGATTATGGGCACGACGCTGCTGATGATGTTTGCGGCAGGCACGCGTTTAAAGCATTTGGGCGGTTTCTTTGGCTTGGGGATTCTTGGATTCAGCGGATTGGTCGCCATGGCGCCGTATCGGATTCAGCGTGTGGTGGCGTTTTTAGATCCGTGGAAGGATCCGCAGAACTCTGGTTATCAGATCATCCAATCGCTGTATGCGATTGGTTCTGGGGGCGTGTTGGGGCTGGGCCTCGGCAACAGTCGGCAAAAGTTTTTGTACTTGCCCGAACCCCAGACAGATTTTATTTTTGCGATCATCGGCGAGGAACTAGGGTTCCTTGGCTGTTTGGCCATCTTGCTGCTGTTTGGTGTCATTGTCTGGCGCGGTGTGCGGACATCCATTTTCGCGCCAGATGAATTCGGATCTTTACTTGCAGTGGGGATCACTGGCATGATTGCTGTGCAAGTGTTGATCAACATTGGTGTCGTGACCGGCTCCATGCCTGCTACGGGGATTACGCTGCCGTTCATCAGCTATGGCGGCTCTTCGTTGACACTGATGCTGACGGGTGTCGGCATTTTGTTAAACATCTCGAAACAGGCGGTGTTTCCGCAACGTTAAGGGCTGTCGGCTGGCACATCCACGCGAAACTTTCCGGAAACCCGGTCAGTAATCCGACAGAGGTGATTTTGTGAGAATCGTATTGACGGGCGGCGGCACGGGTGGACATATATACCCGGCTTTGTCCCTATGGCAATATATGAGGGCGCGCGTTGAAGACCTCGACGTGCGCTATATTGGCACTGAAGCGGGGTTGGAAAAATCGATTGTGGGCAAGACGGACATTCCGTTTGCCACAGTAGAGGCCGCTGGCTTGCGGCGACAGATTTCGGTGGCCGCTTTGCGGACGGCGCTCAAGACGGGGCGCGGCTACTTTCAGGCCAAAAGATTGCTCAAACAGTGGCAGCCTGATGTCGTGGTTGGCACGGGCGGCTTTGTCACGCTGCCGGTGATATTTGCTGCGCATGCGTTGCGGATTCCCAGTGTCGTTTGGGAGGGAAACGCGCGGCCGGGGCTGACCAATCAGCTGTGTGCTGGTCGCACGGACGCAGTGGCTGTCTCGTTTGCGGGCAGTGAGCGGTTCTTTAGCAAGGCGAAGAAAGTGGTGCTGACAGGCAATCCGCGCGCGAGTGAAGTGCTGGATATCGACGCTGGCCAGCGGCGCGCGGCGATGGATACATACCGAATCCTGCGCGGGCAGAAGGTCGTCGTCATCTACACGGGCAGTCGTGGGTCAGAATCGGTGAATCAGGTGATTGCGCGCATGTTGCCGCGCTTTTTTGCGCATCCAAATTGGCGCGTGCTGTTTGTCACGGGCGAACGGCACTACGAAGAGGTCAAGGCGATGCACCCAGATTTGCCGCGCCAAGTGACGATTCATCCGTTTATCTACGACATGGCCAGTGTATTGCCGCATGCGGATTTGATTGTCAGTCGGGCAGGGAGTGGCACCTTGGCTGAAATCTGCGCGCTGGGAATTGCGTCCATCCTGATTCCAAGTCCTTATGTGACGGCGAACCACCAGGAGGAAAATGCAAAAGGTTTGGTGACGCAAGGGGCGGCCGCCATGATTCGCGAGGCCGAATTGACGGAAGACACGCTGTGGCAGGCGATAGAAAACCAACTGGAAGACGATGCGTTAGAGCGCATGAAAAAAAGGGCCAAAGCGTGCGGGACGCCTGATGCGGTCAACAAGCTGTATCAGATTGTCCAAGAAGTGATCAGGTAATGTGGTTCATGGTTTTATACGCGCATGTCATCCTTATATTTGTCAAAAAATAATTTGATATTCAACATCTATTTGTCTAGTGTGTTCGTCAAATTTTAGTACAATATGATTTGGTGCTTAGCGAACGTTCTCAGAGAATGGCACGGGGTTTCGCAACCGTGTCCTTTTTTTGTCTACATAATGTTGTGGTTCTGCGTTGTGAAATACGCGCTTTCAATCGCTGAAAAAGCACAGATTCTACAGTGTTGCATATGATGCCATGCGGAACCTGGGCGTAGGCGTGTGAAGTATCGACAATGGAGGTTCGCTCATGGTCTCTGAAACATTATTGCCTGTTTTTTCGTCATACGGGGTGGAAGATGTCCGCTTCAATGAATCGATGGCGGCGCACACCACTTGGCGCATCGGTGGAACGGCCGACGTATTCGTGGTGCCCACAACCATTTCTGCACTGACAGGCGCGGTGCGCGCGGCCCGGGAACTTTCGCTGCCCATCACGGTCATCGGGCGCGGCTCGAACGCGCTGGTGCTCGACGGTGGCATTCGCGGGCTTGTCATCAAATTGCACGATGGCTTTGCAGACATCCAGTTTGAGGGGCAGAGTGTGATTGCGATGGCCGGACGCTCGTATGTCTCGGCGGCGAATCTCTCGGTGCGCCATGGCTTGGCAGGGTTGGAGTTTGCCACTGGCATCCCAGGATCTGTCGGCGGCGCTGTGATGATGAACGCTGGCGCCTACGGCAAAGAGACGTGTGAAGTGCTGGAATGGGCCGATGTCATGGATGAGAATGGCATTATACAGAGAATGACAAACAGCGATTTTTGCTTTGGATATCGCTACAGCATTCTCAAAGACCAGCCAGGCATCGTCATTCGCGCCAAGTTTCAGCTCAAAGAGGGGAATCGGGAAGCGTTGACGGCGACCGTCAAAGAGTGGAAGCTGCGCCGCGCGCAAACACAGCCGCTGTCTTGGCCGAACTGCGGCTCTGTCTTTCGCAATCCGGAAGGGACACATGCCGCGCGATTGATTCAAGAAGCAGGACTCAAGGGTTTGCGACATGGCGGCGCCCAAATCAGCGAAAAACACGCCAATTTTATTGTGAACTGCGGGGATGCGAAGGCAGCTGATGTCCTTTGGCTGATTCGTCACGCCCAGAACACCATCCGCGAACAGGTTGGGATCGATTTGGAAACTGAGGTTCGTGTCCTTGGCGAACCGACCTCAGGGAGGTGACCGGGTGTGGATATTTTACGTATACACGGGGGTACGCCCCTGAACGGAGAAACGCACGTCTACGGTGCTAAAAATGCAGCATTGCCGATTTTGGCTGCAACGGTGATGGTATCAGGTACGAGCGTGATTGAAGATGTGCCAGATTTGGAAGATGTCCGTGTCATGATGCAAATTCTCGAACGTCTCGGCGCCCGCGTTCGGTGGAGTGCCCCTGGCACAATTGAGGTCGATGCATCGACGATAAACAAGACGGATGTTCCGGCAGAACTGATGCAGCGGATGCGCAGTTCAATCTTTCTCATGGGACCGATGTTGGCGCGTTTTGGCGAAGTGACCTTGTCAAAACCGGGCGGTTGCGTGATTGGACAGCGGCCGATTGATTATCATCTGCACGGAATGCGGCAATTGGGTGCCAAAATTGATGAGCAGCACGGGTATATCCGCTGTACGACACGCCGGCTCGTGGGCACTTCCATCACACTTGATTTCCCCAGCGTCGGCGCGACTGAAAACTTGATGATGGCCGCGGCATTGGCTGATGGCGTCACCGTCATCGAAAACGCGGCGCGGGAACCGGAAGTTGCGGATTTGGCGCAGTTTCTTTTGGCAACCGGCGCCACAATTGACGGCGCAGGTGAGGACACGGTCGTGGTGCGCGGTTGTTCCAACTTGCACGGGAGCGCTTATCGGATTGTGCCGGATCGAATTGTGACAGGCACGCTATTGCTGGCAGCCGCTGCGACGCACGGCGAGATCACACTTCACGGCGCGCAATCCGGGCATTTGGGCGCGATATTGCAAAAACTGCGCGATACTGGTGTCCGGGTGGATGTAGACCGTGATATAATAACGGTCAAATGTGAACAACATCCCCGCGCGGTTGATTTTCGGACCGCTCCATTTCCCGGCTTTCCGACAGATTTGCAAGCTCCGTTTATGGCATTGCTGACGACTGCCAATGGAACAGGCGTCATCCATGAGAGTGTATTCGAGGCACGCTTTAAACATGTCGATGAATTAAAGCGGATGGGTGCGGACATCGCCGTGGATTTGCGAACGGCCGTGGTGCGAGGGGTGCAAAGCCTATCCGGCGCCCGTGTGGTGGCAAGTGATTTGCGCGCTGGCGCCGCACTGCTTGTGGCGGGCCTGATGGCTGACGGTGTCACCGAAGTGGAAGGCGTACACCATATCGACCGAGGGTATCAATCGATTGAGCGACATCTACAGACGCTCGGCGCGCGGATTGAACGCGTCTCCAATCAAGTCCCCGTCTAATCCGTGTGCTGGCCAGCGTGAGCGCGCTGGTCAATGAACGTAGTCGAGCAAAGTGTGGCGCATCGGGTTGGTGCGAGAAAGCGTGCGGTTGCTTCGGTGTCGGCGGGCGGAACGTCCGCTCGTCATCGCGGCAAGCGGTTCGGATGAATTTGTATCACCTGCGCGCTATGAAATACGGGGACACGCTCATTAAAGGACGTGAAATTATTGCCGCAAATCACCATCACGCCAGAGGAGCGACAACGTCGAAAGGCGCGAAATCGAAAAATTGTCATTGGTTTTTTTGTGTTTATCGGCCTCGTAGTCGGTTTGGAATCACCGCTGACGCGCGTGCGCCACATTGAGGTGACAGGCAACTCGACGATTGTCAGCCGGGAGATTGTCAGCGACACCGACATCCATACTGGCGAAAGTTTGTGGCAAGTCAACAGCGCGCATGCGGCTGCCAAGGTGACTTCCATGGAACCGATGGTCCAGTCGGTGTCTATCAAGACAAGCTGGTTGCAGGGCACCATTCACGTGGCTGTTCACGAGCGCGATGTGGTCGCCATTTACGAAACTTCTGGTGATTTTTACGAGTTGTTGAACAATGGTGTCGTTTACGCGGCCATCAAACCGACAAATGGATTGCCGTTCCCTGTGATCACATCTGGGCAAAAACAGGTGACAACTGGACAGGCTGTCAGCCCAGAGGTCGCTGAGATCTGCAAACAACTGCCAAAAATCAGCGCTGCGGAGCTGGTGAACGTGTCAGAATTTCACGCCAATGGCGATGGCACGGTGTCATTGTATCTCGACAATCGATTTGTCGTAACCTGTGACATCCAAGGCCTGGTTGGTGACATGAATGCCATGCATGATGCAGTATCCTACTTTATTCAAAAAGGGTACAAGCCTGGTACGATTGATTTGAGCGGTTCGCCGCCATATCGGTACACTCCGTATTCCAGTTCTAGCACGGCGACGGGAGGGAAATCACCATGAACACGCGCGCAAAGTTGACCCTTTCTTTGACCGTCGTGTCTATTGTGCTCGGTTTTATGGTTTCGCTTGGGTATCGTCAGGCGGAATTGTCTGCGAAGTTAGGCTCGGTTGAACTGGGCGGATCGGCCGTTAATCGACAGTTGACACAGCAATTGTCCAACATAAAGGCGTCCAATCAAGCTGCTGAGCAGCAACTTGCGGAAGTGATGTCGCAAATCAGCGATTTTGAGCAAAAATCTACAGGCTCTGACGATCAACTCAAGATTCTGCAGACGAAGTTGTCTGACGAGCGCATACTTGCTGGGGTGACGCCAGTGCATGGCCCGGGCGTTGTGGTAACCTTGATGGACGGCGGGACGAGCGCAACCAATGTGGAGCAGGAGTTGACGCACGACTGGAACATCCGCAGTGTGGTGAACGAACTGTTTACCGCTGGAGCGGAGGCTGTCTCCATCAATGATTATCGCGTGGTTGCAACCTCTGCTGTCGAATGTCAAGGGCCTGTCGTATCAGTCAATGGACATCGTCTGGGTGCGCCATTTGAAATTCAGGCAATCGGTTCGCCAACCACGCTGAAGAGCGCCCTGTCGATAACTGGCGGTATTTTGGACGCGCTCCGTCAACAAGGCGTGCAGGTTTCGACACCGCAAACAAAGAGCGATATCGAAATGCCTGCCTATACTGACCCGCTGCAAGCCGCGGGTGGAAACTGAAAGGTGATATAACGCATGCCACGACGCCGAATTGTCTGGGGCGTAACTGCCATCTGCGTTGCACTTGGGTTTATGCTGTCGGCGCAGATATCATCGCGTCCTTCATACAGCGGGCAGTCGACCAGTTATATCGATTTGCGCACGCAGGTGCAGGAAGCTGCCCAAGAGCATCAGTTGCTGGAAGACGACATTTCCAAGGCGCGCGCGCAATTGGATGAGTATCAGGCTGCTGGCGGCAGTTCTTCAAGGTTGCAACAAGTGCTTAAAGGCGATGAAAAGAGCGTGGAACAGGAAGCGGGCATCACACCTGTGAGCGGCCCGGGTATTGTCATTACGATTCAAGATGCGCCGACGTCGGTGGCGGATCCGCAAGCGGTGGCCACATTCCAAAGTGAGGCCGACCAATTTATAGCGGAAATTGTAAATGATTTGTTTGGCAACGGTGCAACAGCCATCAGTGTCAATGGCCATCGGCTTGTGACGACGTCATCCATTCGCATGGTGTCAGGACTCTCCGGAATCGGGGCCGTGCATGTCAATGGGCATCCAATTGCCGAACCGTATGTGATTTCGGCAGTTGGCAACATCGCCGACATGAAGGCGGCGTTGACTGTCAATCAGTTGGCTGAACTGTATCCCATCATGGGAGAATCCTATCAGGTGGCTACCTTTTCAGGCGCGAAAGGCGTAAAAGTGCCTGGATATGTAGGACCATTGCCGGGACAGTATGCGAAGGAGGGAAGCGGCTCATGATTTGGCTGCCTGTATTAGGGCTCGTGGTTGGCGTTGCGCTGGGACTTGTTTCCGATGTTGCCATTCCCGTTGCGTATTCCAGTTATTTGTCCATTGCGATTTTAGCTGCATTAGACACAGTTTTGGGAGGAATCCGCGCAAGTTTGGAGAAGTCATTCGACGGCGCGGTATTTCTCACGGGTTTCTTTACGAATACGCTGATTGCTGCGTTACTTGCTTATATTGGAAATCAGTTGGGCGTCGATTTATATCTGGCGGCGGTTGTCGCTTTTGGGGTACGCTTGTTCAATAACATCGCCGCGATTCGACGCAGCGTCTTTTTGTTGATGAGACAACGGAAATTGCAAAGAGAGAGCGCGCGTCAGCGAGAATGAATCATGAATATTTTTCGCGACATGAAGAGGAATGTCGAAAAGCATGTGGAAATAGATAGAGAATCGCAGTCTTCGGCGCTCTAGGGAGGTGCCACTCGGTTGGCCAAAGAAGATTACATCGTCAGTCTTGACATCGGCACTTCGAAAATTCGAGCCATCATTGGGGAGCCTACGGGCAATAGCATCAATGTCATCGGAGTGGGTTCTGCCTCCGGTGAAGGGTTGCGGCATGGCTCCATTGTGGATATAGATTTGACTGTTGAATCCATTCGAGAAGCGGTAGATCACGCTGAGCGAATGGTTGGCATCCACATTTCGTCTGCTTATGTTGGTATATCTGGAAACCATATTCAATTGCAAAGTAGTCATGGTGTCGTCGCAGTGTCTTCCGCAGATAGGGAGATTTCGGATGAAGACATTGAACGCGTGTTGCAACAAGCACGCGTTGTTGCCATTCCGCCAGAGCGGGAAGTCATCGATGTCGTCGCAAAGGAATTTGTCGTCGACGGACTACATGGCATCATGGATCCTCGCGGCATGCTGGGGGTTCGCTTGGAAGTTGAAGCTTACTTGATTACTGGCAGCCGCACGGCGATTCACAACGTCGTACGCTGTGTAGAGCGCGCTGGTATTGAAGTGGCAAATCTGGTGCTTGCGCCAATGGCCGCAAGCCATATTGCGCTCTCCAACGATGAGCGAAAACTTGGCGTTGCGCTTGTCGACGTCGGCGCTGGCGCCACTTCGGTCACCGTGTTTTACAATGGTGTGTTGATGGGAACCAGTGTCATTCCGATGGGTGGCGACTACGTCACACACGATATTGCCATCGGGCTGCGCACCAGCACCACATCGGCTGAACAGGTGAAACTGCGCCACGCCTGCGCACTCGTCTCCCAGGCGTCTGAGCACGAGATGTTTGAAGTGCCGCGCATGGGTGGCAATCAGGAAACAGAATACTCCCAGTATGATTTGGCAACGATTGTCGAACCACGCATGCAGGAGATATTCGCGCTCGTGCGAAAAGAAATAGAGAAGATGGGTTATGCGGACGATTTGCCTGCTGGTTATGTGTTTCACGGGGGCGTCATGTCAACGCCTGCAGTTGCTGAACTTGCCAGCGAAGAGCTTCAGGCGCCCGTTCGCATTGCAATCCCCGAGTTTTTGGGCGTGCGAGATCCCTCTTTTGTCAATGTGATGGGGACCATCGCATACGCCGTGCGCACAGGGTTGCGCGCGGCGCCGATGGAACAGGCGCCTGTGGCGCGTCAAGCGAAATCGGGCGGCGGCATGTTTTCACGTCTCAAAGACTGGTTGCGTGATTTCGTATAAGGCTAAGTATTCAGTTTGCGTCCTTCAGGGTCATGGAGGCAAGCGTGAGCCATAGAGAATTGAGGAGGAGCAAGTCATGCTGGAGTTTGATTTTGAATCGGATTCCCTGGCGCACATCAAAGTGATTGGCGTCGGCGGCGGTGGCTGCAACGCAGTCAACCGCATGATAGAGTCCGGCGTCAAAGGCGTCGAGTTTATTGTCGTCAATACAGATGCCCAGGCGTTGAAATTATCAAAAGCTGAAATAAGACTGCAGATTGGCGAAAAATTGACAAGGGGTTTAGGGGCAGGCGCCAATCCGGACATCGGGAAAAAAGCTGCAGAAGAAAGTCGTGAGATGCTTGCCAATGCGTTAAAGGGCGCAGATATGGTGTTTGTCACAGCTGGTATGGGCGGCGGAACGGGAACAGGCGCCGCACCGGTCATCGCTGAGATTTCGAAGGAACAAGGTGCTTTGACAGTCGGTGTCGTGACCAAGCCCTTCCGCTTTGAGCAGCGGCGCCGGATGGTTCAGGCGGAAATGGGTGTGTCCGATTTAAAGGAAAAAGTCGACACATTGATTGTCATACCGAATGACCGACTTTTGGAGATTGTAGACAGAAATACACCAGTGCTAGAGGCGTTCCGTGAAGCGGACAACGTGTTGCGCCAAGGTGTATCCGGCATTTCTGAATTGATTGCAACACCGGCGTTAATCAATGTTGACTTTGCCGATGTGAAGGCCATTATGACTGAACGTGGGTCAGCACTTATGGGCATCGGGATTGCAAACGGTGAAAATCGCGCTTCTGAAGCGGCCAAAAAAGCCATTTCATCTCCGCTGTTGGAAACTTCCATCGACGGGGCGCGGGGTGTACTGATGCACGTCGCTGGCGGTACCAACTTAAGTCTCTGGGAAGTCAATGAAGCTGCAGACATCGTCTCCACCACAGCCGACGCCGAAGTAAATATGATTTTTGGCGCGGCGATAGATCCTGATTTAGAAGACGAAATTGTTGTCACCGTCATTGCGACTGGATTTGAAGGCAACCAAATTCAGCATGAACCGGCGCCACAGGTCGGAGGGCGTCACGCCGCTCCACCACAGCGCCAAAGCCCGTTGAATGACCCGCCGCCTTCGATTCCGAATGGTGGGAATTCGTGGGATGTCCCCGCATTTATGCGGCGTCGTGAGGGTAAGTTCGGTCGAGATCGCGATAAATAGGATTGGTAATAAATTGCGTTTTAGTGGAAAAAAAGAGGTGCGACGTAGATGTCGCATCTCTTTTTCTGTTAAGCGCCATTCATCACTTGCATTTGCTCCATGTTTGACCCGTGTGGTACAACGCGCTGCACAAGACTTCCTCCATTTCTACATTTCTCGGTGTGCTTCTACAAAAAGTCTATGAGATTTCAGTCAAGTTCCGACAGGCTTTGTAATAGAGATACATTATACTTTCTCTACAACATTTAAAACGGCTCGAGGTGGTCTTGTGCCTGCGACGCCCGTTGTGTACATCGATGTCGTCTGGTTCGTCAATCTCGTGATGGACACCATGTTACTGTGGACAACTGGATGGCTGCTCAAGCGGAAGATGAGAAGGTCCCGTGTTTTTCTCGGTGGTCTCACTGGCGCATGTTATGCACTTTTGCTGTTCTTCCCAACTTTGTCCTTGCTCACCACTTGGCCTGGGAAGGCGCTGATGTCCGTATGCATGGTCTGGCTGGCGCTACCGAAAAAGAACATTTTGGATTTGATCCGCCTGATTCTCGTCTTCTACTTTGTCTCTTTTGTCTTTGCAGGCGCAGCAGTTGCATGCGGGTTTGCGATTCCAGGCATGTCGCTTGGCAAAGCACTTTCCATCGACGGCCATGGACTTGTGTTCACGACCTCTGGTGAAACGCTTGCCTTAATGGTTGCTGTGCCATTGTGCATATGGGGGATGCAACGTCTCTTGCATCGATTGCGCAAGGTTCAACAGCAGACGCATTGGTTGTACACCGTAGAAGCGACGTTTGCCAATCATATCATTCGATTTGTCGGGTTGCTCGATTCTGGCAATCAGTTGTACGATCCTGTGTCCCGGCGGCCCGTTTCACTCGTGGACCTAGATGTGCTATTGCCAGTCTTGCCAGAGGAAGTCCAAAAAGCGTTGGCGGCTGGCAGTGACATGCTCACTGCGGTTGCGTCCGTCGCTGCATCGAGAAACTTTACGCTCGTTCCATTTCAGGGCGCCAGTGGTCAAGGATTGACCATTGCTTTAAAGCCGGATCATGTTTATATCAAGCAAGGTGAGCGCGGTTGGCAGCTTGAATCCGCACACTTGTTTGCCGTATATCCAGGTCGACTGAATGCGGAAGGAACGTTTCGTGGGATTTTGCACATGGACATGATGAATGGAGTTGACAGCATTGAAGGGAATCAAGACACTCAAGGACCTGAACATGAAGTTGCGTATCCGCCTCCAGTTGCTCTTCATTCGAATTCGAGTCAAACTTCAAGGCAGCCCTGAGGAAGTTTACTACGTAGGAGGCAGTGAAGCCCTGCCTCCACCGCTCACACGTGAAGAGGAACAGTATTTGCTGGAGAAGTTACCATCGGGAGATCAGTCAGTTCGCTCGATGCTGATCGAGCGCAATTTGCGCCTCGTGGTCTACATAGCGCGTAAGTTCGAAAATACAGGCATCAACATCGAGGACTTGGTATCCATTGGCACAATTGGCTTAATCAAAGCAGTCAACACGTTCGATCCGTCGAAAAAAATCAAGTTGGCGACGTATGCATCCAGGTGCATTGAAAACGAAATTTTGATGTACCTCCGGCGAAACAACAAACTCCGTTCGGAAGTCTCTTTGGATGAACCGCTCAATGTGGATTGGGATGGCAATGAATTGCTTTTGTCCGATGTGTTGATTGGCACCGATTCCGATACGATTTATCGGACGGTGGAAGACGAGGTGGATCGTGAGCTGCTTTACGATGCGCTGGAGAAGTTATCGGAACGGGAACGAAAAATTATGCAATTGCGCTTTGGTCTTGGCACAGAGAAAGAAATGACCCAGAAGGATGTCGCTGATTTGCTCGGTATCTCACAGTCCTACATCTCACGCTTGGAAAAGCGGATCTTAAAGCGGCTCCAACGCGAATTTAATAAAATGCTCTAAATCGCTTGTCCAAAAAGGCCGCAAAATCGTTGATATGTCGGCCTTTTTGGACAACCTCTCCCCTCATCTTTCCAGTTGTTCCCCCCTTTTTGCTGGTGCATAAGTTGGTCGCATTCGGACATACTGAAGACGGATTCTGGAAATTATTGAGTTGTCCGTGGAAGACCAGCAGGCACCTTTTGGGGGGAACTTCTGTGAAACGCAACAAGGTCGAAATCTGCGGTGTGAATACTTCGCAACTTCCGGTTCTCACCAACGCGCAGATGCGCGAGCTATTTTCGCGATTGCAAAGCGGCGAGCTCCATGCACGCGAACAGCTTGTCAATGGCAACCTTCGCTTAGTTTTATCCGTGATTCAACGCTTCAACAATCGTGGCGAATATGTGGACGACCTGTTTCAGGTGGGTTGTATTGGTCTGATGAAAGCCATTGACAATTTTGATTTAGGTCAAAATGTCCGCTTCTCCACGTATGCGGTCCCCATGATTGTCGGCGAGATCAGACGATATTTACGAGATAATAATCCGATTCGCGTCAGTCGTTCTTTGCGTGACATTGCGTACAAAGCTTTACAAGTGCGCGATACGCTGACCACCAGGCACTTGCGCGAACCGACGATTTTGGAAATTGCCAAGGAAATGGACGTGCCAAAGGAGGAAGTGGTGTTTGCTTTAGACGCCATTCAGGATCCGGTTTCCATGTTTGAACCGATTTATCACGACGGCGGCGATCCCATTTTTGTCATGGATCAGATTCATGATGACAAGGAGCAGGACGCCAGTTGGGTGGAAGGCATTGCGCTGCGTGAAGCGATGCAAAAATTGACGGATCGCGAGAAGAAGATTCTGTCCATGCGTTTCTATGAGGGCAAGACGCAGATGGAAGTCGCGGACGAAATCGGCATCTCGCAAGCGCAGGTTTCACGCTTGGAAAAGGCGGCTATCAATCGGATGCACAAGCATATTCAGTCGTAAATCTGTCTTCCTCTGTCATATACATGGTAATATGACATCTCGGGGAAGGCGGAGTCACTGTGATGCGTATATCCGATTTACAGACGAAAGATGTCGTCAACGTGGAAGACGGCAAACGTCTGGGATCTATCGGTGATTTGGAAGTGGACACCGACAGTGGCCTGATTCGAGCCATTGTGATACCAGGTCAAGGCCGTTTTTTTGGAATGGTGGGGGGGAGTCAGGATTACGTCATTCCGTGGAATCAAATTGTGAAGATTGGATCTGATGTCATTTTGGTGGATTTGCGCCCTGCGCACGAGACAGGGTATTATCTTCCACCTGAATCTGGAAAGCGCGGGACAGGCGGCTATTGATTCGGCTGCCACGCGCGATGCGTCCCGCACCAGCAATTCCACGGAGAAATCTGCGAACCAAAGGGCATTGCGCATGCTGGCACCAAGGCATGATTTTCATCTCATCAAGCATAGAACGGATCGCCAAAATGGGCACGACTCATGTATCATGAAGACGGAGGGATGAGCGTGCTGACAAACTGGCATCAGGAACAGGATGGCGGTATTTGCGTGCAACCCGCGTTTACAAGACTTGGGGTGCACGCTTTATTTTCATTTCGTCATCACCCGCAACAATCTGACGAAGATTTGGATGTGGCCTTTCACCAGCGGCTGGCTCACGAAAAAACGCGTGAAAATCGCCAATATGTCGCGCAGCAGTTGGGGATGCCACTCGCAAATTTTGTGTTTGTCCAACAAGTGCACGGCACAGAGGTACTGACAGTGGATGCGGCAGCATGTGGGAATGGGATGGATGCATCAGCGAGGCGGATTGCTGCAGATGCGTTGCTGACCAACGAAAAATGTGTGGCGCTGGCGATTTTGACGGCAGACTGCGTGCCGGTGTTGTTTTATGATCCCGTTTCTCAGGTGATTGGCGCGGCCCATTCAGGCTGGCGCGGCACGGTCGGACATATCAGCGTCAAAGTGCTGGAAACAATGAAGCGGCAGTATCACACCCGAATGGAAGATGTATTTGTCAGTATAGGTCCGTCGATCCGCCGTTGTTGCTATGAGGTCGATGATGTCGTTGCCAAGCCGATGCAAGCAGCATTTTCACGGCCTGTACTGTTTCCGCGGTTCAAGCGCCCTGGAAAATACCTCTTGAGTATGCAGGCAGCCATCAGGGAAGACATCGAACGCCAGGGGGTGCCACCCGCTCAGATTGAGGACAGTGGCGTGTGTACATCCTGCCGGGTCAAACACTTGTTTTCCCATCGTCGCGAACAAGGGGAAGCAGGACGGCAAATGGCGGTCATTTCCATGCCTTGAGCATGACGGTCTAGTAAGTCTGTAACACGGCTAGGAGAGAGATGGAATGTATGAAAACGATATAATTGCTCGAAACGTAGTCGGCGTGCGCGCTGAAATCGGTGCAGCACTCAAAAAAGCCGGGCGAGAAGCAGACGCTGTACGTCTAATTGCCGTGACCAAGACGGCGACAGCGGATGTTCTGCCTGAACTATTGAAAAATGGTGTTAGCGATGCCGCGGAAAATCGCTGGCAAGTTGCGCGGGACAAGTTCGAGCATCCCAGTGCCAGCGCGTTTGATTGGCATTTTATCGGCCCGTTACAAACGAATAAATTAAAATATGTATTACCCAGATTCTCCTGGATTCACGCGGTGGATAGATTGGAATTGGCGCAGGCGATATCGGATGAGGCAGGGCGGCGAAACTGTTTGCCACAGTTGTTGTTGCAGGTCAATGTCGCGCGCGAGCCACAGAAGCACGGTTTTGCGCCAGAAGAGGCGCTTGCTGCCGCAAAGGTTGTTGCACAAATGCCGAATCTGTCCTTGCGCGGCTTGATGACCATGGCGCCATTGGTAGTGGACAGCGAGGAAACAAGGCCGGTGTTCCGCGGCTTGTACCAACTTTGGCAAGAAGTTCAACGTACACTCGGTATCGCGTCGTTTGATCAACTATCGATGGGCATGTCAAACGATTTTTGCGTCGCCGTCGAAGAAGGCGCAACTATGGTGCGCATCGGCCGGAGCTTGGTGTCGCCATCGCCAACAGATGACAAGATGTGATGACCGTGCTCAAATTGGAATGCACTTGATGAGAAAGGGGGCTTTGGCATGGCTGTTTTAGTTGAGATCACCCAAGGACTATTTACGGCCTATTGGTATGTTTTGCTTGCGTCTGCCATCATCGGTTTTCTGCCAGACATTCGCCAGACAAACCTTGGGCAAACGTTGGCGCGCATTACAGATCCGTATCTGAATCTGTTCCGTCGCATCATTCGCCCTTTGCCGATTGGACCTGTCATGCTGGATGTATCTTGGATTGTCGGTGTCGGCGTCTTTATGGTAGTTCGCACGCTCGTTTTCAGTCTGTTGTCAAGCCTGTTGGGGATGCTCACATGAATCAAGCGGCATGGGTGCGCGAGCGCGAACGGCCATTCGTCCGCAATGCAGAGGACTGGTGCAACCAGGTACATCAACAGCAAAATTGGTATTTGACCGATTTCCTCACGCCACGCGAACAGTATTTGACCACGAGTGTGGCGGTAAAAAACGGCTTGGTCAACGAGTCGTTTGGTGGATATACGGGATGCGAACGGCAGCGAATGTTGCTCATGCCAGATAACTGGTATCCGACGGCTGAAGATTTTGCCGTCGATTGTCTTCAACTTACGGCGATTGCTGGAGAAATTGCGCACAAAGACGTGTTGGGCAGTGTTTTGGGCCTCGGCCTCCACCGAAAGATGGTGGGCGATATTGTCGTTGATGATGCGACTGCATATCTGTTTGTGACCCATACAATGGGGCAATATATTTATGATCACCTACATCAGGTTGGTCGTGCGACTGTTTCTGTGGCGCGTCCGTCGCAGATCCCGGCGCTGCCGCTGCCAAATTACCAGCCTGTGGACATCAGCGTGCCATCACTGCGGCTAGATGCTGTTGTTGCCAGAGCATGTCAATTGTCGCGCGGCAAGTCACAGGAGACAGTGGAGCGAGGGGCAGTGACGCTCAATTTCACAGAAGCGTCAAATGGCGACGAAGTGCAGATTGGCGATATATTGTCTGTGCGTGGTTTTGGCCGGATCAAGATACTTGAAGCGCTTGGGACAAGCCGCCGCGATAAATTGCGTTTGCGCATCGGTGTGCTTCGCTCGAATATGTAGCGGGTTTCGGGCAGGAGTTTATCTTTGTATGTCGAAATACGTTCCGAGAGATGTCGATGAATACGCATTTGTGTCGGTTTGTCGAATAAGGAGGATGTCGTATGCCCCTGTCACCTATAGACATTCACAATAAAGAGTTCGGGCGGTCCTTTCGGGGATATAATGAAGATGAAGTGGATGATTTTCTTGAACGCGTCATTCAGGACTACGAGGGACTCATTCGTACGAATAAGCAATTAGAAGAGGAAATTCAAATGCTCAAGGACAAGCTCGAGCATTATGACAGTTTGGAAGACAGTCTAGGGAAATCCATTTTGGTCGCGCAGGAAATGGCTGAAGAAGTCAAAAGCAATGCGCGCAAGGAAGCTGAACTGATTATCCGCGATGCAGAGAAAAATGCGGACAAGATTGTCAGCGAGGCGTTGAATAAATCACGCAAAACAGCGTTAGACGTTGAAGAAATGCAGAAACATGCCGCAGTTTTCCGGGCGCGGTTTCGGTCGCTGGTTCAAGCGCAACTCGAAATGTTGGATTCGGGAGATTGGGGCGCGTTTGACAAAGATTTGGCGTTGCGCGCAGCCAGTGTAGCACAATCGGGCATCTGATGGCGTGAGCGGACGTGAAAAACCAGCAACCGGATGCGGTGTGCTGGTTTTTTGGTATCGTCAGCCATTCGCATTTCAATTTAAACGCCGTGCGATGAGGAACAAACAGAAACCGACTGCGAGCGCGATGCTACACACTGGAGTGAAAGAGGTACTCATTTGAAACCATAGTCGTGTCAGCCAAGAGGCGACCAATAAGATTGCGCTAATCCATATGAGTACCCAAGCTATGGTCAATAGTTGGTTTCGTCGCAACCGAATTCTCCCCAATTCATGTCTCTATCCTGAAAATAAAGTCGATACCCTGGTGCTGCGCCATCCGCGATGCTGGTGCGGGAAGCAGCACGAGTGGTGGCTTATCCTGAAAGCGCCGCTCATATCCATCATACACCGCAGCTTGTGACAGGCGGGTGACAGTCTGGTGAACATCGTGTGATGGTGTAAACCACGCATGGCTGCAAAGGTGAATGGTCATGTGTTCACGATGATCAACTTGACGCACCCTCACCCAACCCTTTACAGATTTTCATCGTCTGTCAGCGTCGTGGCAAATGTATCAGCGCGCAGCCCAAGACGCAAACACTCCAGCGCGATCACGTCATTGACAGCGATATTCCCCAAATTGACGCTTTGGCCGAAACGGTTGATCAACGCCACTTGTTGGGATTTTTTCGGCGCTTCCCAAATGATTTTGTCCATGACTTCTTCCGGGAGGGATGCGATAAACGCTTCCAGAATGGATGTGTCAATTTTTCCGGCGTCGCCATAGATGCCCACTTGCTCTCCGGATTCTCGACCTTCAATGACGATGAAATCTGCTCCTGCTTCCGTATCGGCGATGACTTGCGCGCGGTAAGCTTCGATGTCGGTGTGCGCATCCAGCTTTTTACCGACTTCAGAAATGACCACCTGCATGATGGATTTTGCCTTGGCGATACATCGTCTGCGTGTATCCAAGGACATGTCGATGGTTCCGTCAGAAATCTCCACTGCGGTGAAACCGAGCTTGTGACAGCGTTCCAAGTAGCGATCATACACATTTTGTTTGAGGGCGATTTCTCCAAGTGTGCCACCTGGGCATGTGTGCACAGAGAAGACACGCGCCAACGACAGTTTCTGTCGCAGCACGTTTGTCGGATAAAGGCAGCTTGTGCCAAAGCCCAGCTTGAGCACGTCCATGTAAGCAGAGCCGATTTCCAGTAAACCGCTGAGCTGTTCATAGCATGTACCCGTATCAATGACCATCGTCACGCCTGTTTGCCGTGGCTTATGTGCACGCTTCCCGAGCGGATAACGAATGATTTGTGAGAAAGCGCCAGAGTCTGATAAGATCACAATGTTCACGCTCCCTGCGCACGTTTGATCCACGGTATGCTGTGCCTATCGTTGGTTGTGCAGGGCAAAGGAGAATAGTCCAAACGGAAATAGGTGAAATTCATTGTTGTATCTTGTTGCAATCATCATTTATGCGTTGGATCAATTGTTAAAATGGTTGATACGCGCCAAATTGGCCGATGGACAAGGCGTAACTGTGATTCCAGGTGTACTGCAGATTTACCATATTCAAAACACAGGCGGCGCATTCAGCATCTTGCCGAACCAGATCTGGCTGTTCGTCTTGGTGGCGCTGGTTGTGATTGTCGCTGTCATCGTGATCTCCCGCAAGATACATGCCAATACTTTGACAAAGATTGGGCTTGGGCTCTTGCTCGGCGGCGCCATTGGCAATATGACCGACCGTGTTCTCATACACTCGGTCACAGATTATGTGTATTTTTCCATCATCCACTTCCCGATTTTCAATCTGGCCGACGCGTCGATTGATGTGGGTGTGTTGTTGCTGCTGATTCAAAGTTTTCGCAGCAGCAGTCGCAACGGAAATGAAAACTCAAAGGAAGATAAATCATGAGGGACGGCATACGAGAAACATATACAGTCAACGAGGAAGATGTGGGCGAGCGCCTCGACAAATGGCTGACTGAGCAAATGCAGGACAATGATTGGGATCTCTCTCGCTCGACGGTGCAAACCTGGCTGAAATCGAGCATAGTGACACGGATACCGACGGGAAAAATCAAGGCGAGCGATCAGATTGAGGTCAATCAGCAATATGTTGTGGATTTGCCAGCTGAGGAACCGGTCACCATTGTCGGTGATGACTTGCCGCTTGATATCGTGTACGAGGACGAGGATGTGGTGGTGGTGAACAAGCCGCGCGGTTTGGTCGTTCACCCAGCGCCTGGCCATCTCCGCGGCACGTTGGTCAACGCGTTGGTCGCGCGGGGGATCATATTGTCCAGCCTTGGCGGAGAGATGCGTCCAGGGGTCGTTCACCGCATCGACAAAGACACAAGCGGTTTGGTGATGTTGGCGAAGACGGATAGAGCATACTACTCATTGACGGCCCAGTTGCAGGCGCACACCGTAGAGCGGCAGTACACTGCCATTGTGCACGGGCGCATGACACACCAAAATGGGACGATTGAGATGCCGATTGCGCGTGATCCGCAGGATCGCCAACGGATGGCCGCCATTGCTGGCGGCAAACAGGCCGTGACACACTTTCAGGTCATCGAGCGATTTGACAGGTACACTTTGGTGCGCTGTCGGCTGGAAACCGGCAGAACCCACCAAATCCGTGTGCACTTTGCCGCGATCGACCATCCGCTCGCTGGCGATCCGGTGTATGGACGGCGGCATACGCTACAGATTGCAGGTCAGGCGCTGCACGCTCAGACACTTGGCTTTGAGCATCCAAGCACGGGTGAATGGCGCGTGTTCAGCAGTGAGTTGCCAGAGGATATGGCAGGGCTGTTGACTGGTTTGCAGGCAGGTCGGATTCGCTAGGCGGTTAGTGTCAGCGAGGCGACAATTCGCTTTGTTTTCCAAGTTGACACAAGGCATCAAAGCTGGTAGTCTATGAACAAATTTAAAACTGCCTTTAAACCAATCCCGTGAGGTTGGAAAGGAGTCGTGTGAATCACGACGGATACGAGGTGGAGTGTACCCACTGCCAGTGTCCTCGTGAAACGGCCACTTCCCAAACTTGGGCAGTGGCCGTTTTTGTTTGGCGACTTCCTCCAGCGAAAGGCGGAGCAGACAATGGAACAAGCGAAGGTACAAGCGACACAGATTATGGATGATGCGGCCATGCGTCGCTCGATGACCCGGATGGCGCATGAAATTATTGAGCGCAACAAAGGTTTAGAGAATATCGTTTTGGTTGGCATCTTGACGCGCGGGGTGGTATTAGCGAAGCGCATTGCCAGCAAGCTGGAAGAGATTGAAGGACAGCGCGTCCCTTGTTTGACACTGGACGCGACGCCGTATCGCGACGACTTGCAGTCAAGCGATGCGAGACCGCATGCAGCCCCCGAGTTGGCGGTGGCGGGCCGCAAAGTTGTGCTGGTCGATGATGTGCTTTACACAGGCCGCACCGTGCGGGCAGCGCTCGACGCCATCATGCAGGCGGGGCGCGCACAGGTGGTTCAACTGGCGACACTGGTCGACCGAGGGCATCGGGAATTGCCCATTCGCCCGGATTTTATCGGCAAGAATGTGCCGACAGGACGCAATGAACAGGTAATTGTCAAATTGACAGAAGTCGATGGTCAGGACGGCGTGTGGATTGCCAACCAACGCGCCTGAATGAACGGGAATACAAGCGAGATCGCTCACGGGAAAAAGCCAGGATAAGGAGTGCGCTCATGTTTCACGCAATGACGGTTAAACAGTTTGAACTTGCTGCGGTGGAGCGATTGATGGAACACGCAGAGAAACTGCGGACGATGGATAGGCGCGCGCTGTTGGGACAACTGCAGGGGAATCTGGTAGCGACATTGTTTTATGAGCCGAGCACACGCACGCGACTCTCGTTTGAGGCGGCGGTGTATCGCCTGGGTGGTCAAGTGGTCAGCGCTGAGAACGCCCGTGAAAACTCCTCGTCGAAAAAAGGGGAGACGCTGGCTGACGTGTTTCGCGTGGTCGGCACGTATGTCGACGCCATCGTGATTCGCCACCACAGTGACGCAGAGTTGGATGAGGCGGTTTCCTACTCGCCAGTGCCTGTCATCAACGCTGGCGCAGGCAGCGGCGAACATCCAACGCAGGCCTTGCTCGATGTCTACACCATTTGGCGCGAACTCGGACGCCTGGAGAACATGACGGTGGCCGTGCTCGGCGACCTGAAATACGGCCGGACGGTGCATTCGCTCCTGCGCTTGCTCACACGTATGCAGGGCATGCACGTGAAACTATATCATCCACCGATGTTGGGGTTGCCTGCGGCGCTGCTGGCAGAACTGGAGCAATCGAGCATCGAAGTCACGCAGTGTGACAGTGTGGCGGACGCTTTGAAAGACGCGGACATTGTGTACCAGACGCGCATACAGTCGGAGCGGCTGGAAGGGTTTGACGAGCAGTGCGCCACGGATGATTACGCGATCCACGTGGATCACCTGCTACAGTTGCCAGCACACGCGCGCATCCTGCATCCGTTGCCGCGGGTTGGCGAAATCGACCCAGCGATAGATCCCGATTTGCGCGCCGCATACTTCCGCCAAGCGGAAAATGGGCTGTATGTGCGGATGGCGCTGTTAGACCAGATTTTAAACGGCAGCCTGACCTGATTTTGAGCAGCAGCACCGAGGCGCCGACTTAATTTTCAGAGTGGAATAGGAGTTTTGGCATGAAGATACGGATAGATGGCGGCCGCTTGCTTGATGAACAAACTGGCGAATTGTATGGGGCAAACGTCTACTATGATGATGTAGAAGGACGCATCTTGGCAATCGGGCGAGATTTGCCGTCAGCGGACAAGACGATACAACTTGACGGGCAACTCGTTCTACCAGGGTTTATCGACATGCACGTGCACTTGCGGGACCCTGGTTTTACGGCAAAAGAGACGCTGGCTTCTGGTGTCCAGGCCGCAGCGGCAGGCGGCTTTACCGAGGTCGCCTGCATGCCAAACACCTCCCCGGCGACGGACACAGCGGCGGTTGTCGCGGACATCGTGGGGCGGTCGCGCGACATCGGCAAAGCGGGTGTCCATCCGATCGCATGTATCACGGTGGGACAGGCCGGTGAAGCGTTGACCGATTTTGCAGCGCTCAAAACGGCAGGGGCCATCGCGCTGTCGGATGACGGTCGCGGCGTGCAGCACGGCATGCGCATGCTGGAGGCGATGACCGCGGCAAAAACGCTGGAAATGCCCATTGTCATCCACTCCGAAGACGAGACGTTGTCCGGGGATGGCGTCATCCATCCGGATGCGGCGCGCCGCCTTGACCTGCCAGGCATTTTGGGGGAATCGGAAGCCGCGATGATCGCGCGCGACATCCTCCTGGCCGAGCGGACAGGGGCGCATCTTCATGTCTGTCATGTCAGCACCGAACAGTCAGTGGCGTTGATCCGCTGGGGCAAAGCGCGCGGTGTTCGGGTGACTGCCGAAGTCACACCACATCACTTGCTTTTGGACGAAAGCATCATCACGCACGATGACGCCGTGTTCAAAGTCAATCCACCGCTGCAGAGCGAACGCGACAGACTGGCCTGTTTAGCGGGATTTCTCGATGGCACGCTCGACATCATCGCGACGGATCACGCGCCCCACACAGAGGCGGAGAAATCGCTTGGCATCGCCCGGGCGCCGTTTGGCATGGTCGGCATCGAGACGGTGTTCCCCCTGTTGTACACATACCTAGTGGTGCCAGGGATTGTATCCCTGCCACATCTTGTTTGGGGCATGACGCGGCGTCCGGCGGATGCGTTCGGATTGCCAGGCGGTTCGCTGCGCGCAGGCGCTGTGGCGGACATCGCAATCGTCGACATCGTGCAGGAGCGGGCCATTGAACCAGCGGCGTTCTACTCACGCGGCCGCAATACCCCATTTGCGGGTTGGCAAGTGACCGGTTGGACGACACACACGATTCGCCGGGGCAAACTGATTTACCAGCAGGGAGAGGAGCGTTTGGCATGACGAGAACAGAGAGACAACCAGCCCGGTTGGTGCTGGAGAGCGGACTTACATTCACGGGCGTCAGTTTTGGCGCAACCGGCGAACGTTTTGGGGAGGTCGTGTTCAACACAGGCATGACCGGTTATCAGGAAATCCTCACGGATCCATCGTATTATGGACAGATTGTGACCATGACCTATCCGCTGATAGGCAATTATGGCATCAATATAGACGACGTGGAATCGCGCCAACCACATGTTCGCGGCTTTGTTGTGCGGGAACTTTGTGAATGGCCTTCACATCATAAACAGATTGCTTCCATCGAAGCGTATCTCCAGGAAAACCAGATCATCGGTCTTGCTGGCATCGACACCCGGCAGTTGACCAAGGCCATCCGCTCGGAAGGCACCATGAAGGCGGTCATTACGACGTCTGATGAATCCGTGGCGTCTCTGATAGAACGCATGCGGGAGGCGCACATTGTCGATGCGGTCAAACAGGTGACCACCCAGACGGTCTATCGCAGTCCAGGCGCTGGTCATCGCGTGGTGCTGGTGGATTACGGCATGAAAGCAGGCATCTTGCGTGGATTGCTCGAACGCGGCTGCGATGTCATCGTCGTGCCAGGGACATCGACCGCACGTGAAATCATGGCTTGGCGGCCGGATGGCGTGATGTTGAGCAACGGTCCTGCCAACCCACTCGATGTGCCGTTCGCCATCGAGGCGCTGCGCGAATTGATTGGGCAAGTGCCGATTTTCGGGATTTGTTTAGGACACCAACTGTTCGGCTTGGCATGCGGCGCAAAGACGAAAAAGATGAAGTTTGGCCACCGAGGTTCCAATCACCCTGTAAAACACCTGTTGTCAGGCCGAGTGGACATCACTGCGCAAAATCACGGCTATATGGTGGACGCGGATTCCCTTGCGGATACACCGCTTACGCTGACCCATATCAACCTGAACGACGGAACAGTTGAAGGATTGGCGCACAAATATGCGCCCGCCTTCAGTGTGCAGTACCACCCAGAGGCGCGCCCAGGTCCAACAGACGCGAATTACTTGTTTGATGAGTTCATTGCAATGATAGAAGCTGTGCAAAAGGGGAGTTTTGTGCCATGCCAAGACGCAACGATTTAAAGAAGATCATGGTCATCGGCAGCGGTCCAATTATCATTGGTCAGGCTGCAGAATTTGACTACGCGGGCACACAAGCTTGCCAGGCGCTGAAAGAAGAAGGATATGAGGTCGTCCTTGTCAACTCCAATCCGGCGACCATCATGACAGATCCGGATATTGCGGACCGCGTATACATTGAGCCGATTCGCCTTGAATTCATTTCGCAAATCATCCGCAAAGAACGCCCAGACGGACTGTTGCCGACGCTCGGCGGTCAAACGGGCTTGAATATGGCCGTGGAGTTGGCGAAAAGCGGCATTCTCGAAGAAGAGGGCGTGGAACTGCTGGGTACGCCACTCTCGGCCATTGAACAGGCAGAAGACCGCGAACTGTTCCGCAACTTGATGGCTGAATTGAACCAACCCGTGCCCAAGAGCGCAATTGTGCACACACACGCCGAAGCTGAAGTGTTTGCCAAAGAGACCGGATTCCCCATCATCATCCGCCCAGCTTACACACTTGGCGGCACCGGTGGCGGCATTGCACAGAACTGGCAAGAATACGGCGAGATCGTCGAAAGAGGATTGAGCCTGTCCCCAATTCACCAGGTGTTGGTCGAGCAGAGCATCGCCGGTTACAAGGAAATCGAGTACGAAGTGATGCGCGATAGCAATGGGACGGCAATCGTGGTCTGTAATATGGAGAATTTCGATCCGGTGGGCGTTCACACTGGCGACAGCATTGTTGTGGCGCCGAGCCAGACGTTGTCCGACGCGGACTACCAGATGTTGCGCGACGCGAGTTTAAACATCATTCAGGCTTTGGGCATCGAAGGTGGCTGTAATGTTCAGTTGGCACTGGATCCCAATAGCGCAAACTACTACGTGATCGAAGTGAATCCGCGCGTGAGCCGCTCGAGCGCCTTGGCTTCTAAGGCGACGGGTTATCCGATTGCGCGTATCGCGACGAAAATTGCGGTGGGTTACCGCCTGGACGAGTTGCGCAATCCCGTGACCGAAGAGGCGTATGCGGCGTTTGAACCGGCGCTCGACTACGTTGTGACGAAAATTCCGCGCTGGCCGTTCGATAAATTCCGCAGCGCCCAACGCCAATTGGGGACGCAAATGAAGGCGACCGGTGAAGTGATGGCCATCGGCCGCAGTTTTCCGGAGTCGCTGATGAAGGCGATTCGCTCCTTGGAAATTGGCGTTGACTCCTTGTGGTTGAAACAAGCATCCAATTGGTCGGAAAGCGAATTGGAGCGCAAAGTCGCTGTGGCGGAAGATGACCGGTTGTTTGCGGTCGCCGAGGCCCTTCGGCGCGGTTGGACGGTTGAACGCATTCACAGTCTCAGTCAGATAGACCGTTGGTTCCTGTGGCATCTTGAAGAGATGGTCGGGCTGGAACAGCAGTTGGCCGCTTTAGGCACGACGCACGCGCCGATGACAGACATCTTCAAAAACGAAGCCAAGCTTCTGGCGCGAGCCAAGCGCAACGGTTTCCCTGACGTCGAACTGGCGCGCCTGTTGGGAACCGATGTTGCGACATTGCGCGAGTGGCGCAAGGCGCAAGGGCTGGTGCCGGTTTACAAGATGGTCGACACATGCGCGGGCGAGTTTGCCGCATCCACGCCGTATTATTACAGCACGTTTGAGCAAGAGGATGAAGTGACGCTGTCGGATCGAAAAAAAGTGATTGTGTTGGGGTCTGGTCCGATTCGCATCGGTCAGGGCATCGAGTTTGACTACTGTTCTGTGCACGCCGTCTGGGCTTTGCGCCGTTTGGGGTACGAGGCCATCATCATCAACAACAATCCAGAAACAGTGTCCACCGATTTTAGCACGTCCGATAGATTGTACTTTGAGCCGTTGCATGTGGAGGATGTGCTCAACGTCATCGACAAGGAACAACCAGAAGGCGTCATCGTGCAATTTGGCGGTCAGACGGCCATCAATTTGGCGGCGCCGCTGGCGGCAGCCGGGGTGCGGATATTCGGCACTTCGCGCGAGGACATCGACTTGGCGGAGGATCGGGAAAAGTTCGATGATTTGCTGGCGCGTCTGGAAATCTCGCGGCCGCAGGGATCGACGGTGACATCAGTCGACGCGGCAGTGACAGCAGCCGAGGCGCTTTCTTATCCGGTCTTGGTGCGTCCCTCCTATGTTTTGGGCGGCCGGGCGATGCAAATCATCTCCGACACGAGCGAACTGTTGCAGTATATGGAAGAAGCCGTCGAAGTTTCACGTGAACATCCGGTGCTCATTGACCGCTATGTGCAGGGGCTTGAGGTGGAAGTGGATGCCATCTCTGATGGTGAAACGGTGATTATCCCTGGCATTATGGAGCATGTCGAGCGAGCGGGCGTCCACTCCGGCGATTCTATCGCGGTTTATCCGCCGCAACATCTGGTGTCGTCGGTGAAAGCGACGATTCAGGACTACACGATGCGATTGGCGCGTGGGTTGAGTGTGCGCGGGCTGGTCAACATCCAGTTCATTGTGCACGACGACATTGTCGAGGTCATCGAAGTGAACCCGCGTTCGTCGCGGACAGTGCCGTTCTTGTCAAAGGTCACAGAGGTGCCGATGGTGGATTTGGCCATGCAGGCGGCTTGCGGCGGTTCACTGGCGGAAATGGGCTATCAGAGCGGTATTCTGCCGGAAGCTGATACAGTCGCCGTGAAAGTGCCGGTGTTTTCTTTCGCGAAGTTGCACCGTGTCGACATCAGCCTCGGCCCAGAGATGAAATCGACTGGCGAGGTCATGGGACGCGACTACAACTACGAGAAAGCATTATATAAAGGCATGGTTGCTGCAGGCACCATCGTGCCGTCGCATGGCACGGTTCTCGCGACGATTGCCGACAAGGACAAAGCAGAAGCGCTCCCGCTCTTGGCGGAGTTCGCGCACTTAGGGTATCGGTTGGCTTCCACGGAGGGAACCGCTCGCTATTTGCGAGACAGGGGCTTGGAAGTGCGCGTCGTCAACAAATTGGCTCAGGGCACGCCGAATCTGGCAGACGATATTCGCCAAGGCCGCATTCAGTTGGTCATCAACACGTTGACAAAAGGGCTCAAGCCTGAGCGTGATGGGTTTCGCATTCGCCGGACCGCTGTCGAACATGGCGTCCCTTGCTTGACGTCCTTGGATACGGTCAAATCACTGCTGGATATTCTCAAGCTCATTCATTTCCAAACGCTCGCCCTAGGTGATACTGGGACAGCATCATCAACCAAAGGCGGGTGGCAGCGGTGAGCGTTGTCGACACGCTCTTGTCGCCGCGTTTCGACGCGGCGCGCAAGGCCAGTTATCTGGCGCTCGATGTAGATACCGAGGCGGCTGCACTGCAGCTTGTGGAACAGTTTACGCCTGTGGTAGATGGGTACAAGGTCGGATTGGAACTGTTTCACGCCGCCGGGATGCGTCTGGTGGAAAAGTTGTTGCAGCGCAACTTGCGCGTGTTTCTGGATATGAAGTTGCACGATATTCCGAACACGGTGGCAGGAGCGCTGCGCGCCATTTGCGAATATCCAATTGAGATGGTCAACGTGCATGCGCAAGGTGGATTGCGGATGTTGACCGCCGCCCGGGCAGCGGTGGCGCAAGCGCCGTATCAACCGCTGCTGATTGGCGTCACTTTGCTCACGAGTTTAGATGAGGCAGATTTGGCAGCCATGGGCGTTCAAGGCACACCGGTGCAAGGGGTGGAGCGCCTGACGAAACTTTGCCAAGCGGCGCAGTTGGACGGTGTGGTCTGTTCAGCGCAAGAGTTGGCGCATCTGGCCGCGCTTGTGCCTGATGGGTTTGAGCGCGTCGTGCCAGGCACACGTCTGGCGACGGACGACCGGCATGATCAACAGCGCATTCTCACGCCGCGCGAAGCGATGCAAAGAGGCGCCACACGGCTGGTCTTGGGGCGCGGCGTGCGCACAGCAGATGACCGATGGCAGGCGCTTCATGCTTATTGGACAGAGATGACGAATGACCATGTGTGATGCGTTCTATCGACTTTATTTTCAGAATAGACCGCCATGCGTGATGCATTCCGCACCAGCAGAATCATGAAAATGTCAGTCAATCGGAGCATCGCGGATGGCGCAGCACCAGGGTATCGACTTTATTTTCAGAATAGGGGATGGGGATGAATGGAACTGTTTCGCGACAGTTATGTGCAAGATGTGGACACGTTGGCTGCCGGTTTGCTGCAAATCGGCGCGGTGGAATTGCGCCCAAATGAGCCATTCACATGGTCGAGCGGATGGAAATCCCCCATTTATTGCGACAATCGCCTCGTGCTTGGCTATCCCTTGCTGCGAAATCTGGTGATTGAGGGATTTGAGCAGATTGTACAAACCGATTTTCCAGTGGCTCAAGTCATCGTCGGCACGGCGACGGCAGGCATTCCGCATGCGGCGATTTTGGCGGACAGGCTGTCTTTGCCCAATGCGTATGTGCGTTCACAAGCGAAAGCGCACGGGCAGGGCAAGCAGATTGAGGGCTATGTCCGTCCGGGTATGAAAGCCATTGTCATCGAGGATACGCTGTCCACAGGCAAATCCGCATATGACGCCGTCGAGTGCCTCCAAGCAGCAGATGTCGAGGTGATGGCGGTATTCACCATTCTCTCATACGATTTCGATGTAGCCAGCCAGCGAATTGAGGCATCTGGTGTGCCCGCTTATCGGCTGGTGCCATATCGCGCGTTGGTGCGTGTCGCACACGAGCGCGGTGTCGTAAGCGACACAGATGTCAACTTGTTGATGAGTTGGCGGACTGCGCCGGAATCATTTCGGTAAACGGTTGAACTGCATCGATTGTTGCGACCAAGCGCGCATGCAAAGTATGCGTCCTTGGTCTTTTTTAGTTCTGATGTCTTGTCCACAACGCCGCCTAAATCATTTATAGTATATGTAAATGTGTTTGCCGGTCACAGTTGGGGTGTGCGCCATGAGTGAGCAAGTGATGATTCAATCAGAAAACGATGTCTACCACGCGTTAGGTCTGGTCAGGCGGACGATGAAACAGCTCGCCTTTTCGGAAATGGATCAACAGATGATTCTGGTCAGCGTGTCGGAATTGACGCGCAATGTGCTCGATCACGCTGGCGGCAAAGGGAGTTTTCGCTGTATTCCAGTGGCTGGTGGTATACAAATTGAAGTCGCGGACAATGGGCCGGGCATTCAAAATATAGAAGACGTTTTAAACGGTGTCGTGAAAGCCCCTACGCGGGGCTTAGGTTTGGGATTGTCTGGTGTGAATCGACTGATGGACAAGCTCCAAATTGAAACGTCGGCGGGGGGGACGACCATCATTGCAACGAAATGGAGATGACGACGAGGATTACACCATCAGCAGATTGGCCGCCATTGGTGAAATTTCTGCTGGTATTGCGCATGAAATCAGAAATCCGCTGACCTCCGTCAAGGGGTTTCTACAGCTCATGCAAAAAGAGGCACCACATCGATATTTAGAAGTGGCGAGCGCCGAACTGGAGCAGGCGATTGCCACGCTTCACAATCTCTTGCAGGTGTCAAAGCCAGACCTTGATGATGAGCGTTACCAACCCATCAATTTATGTTCCGAACTGGAATCTATCCTGTACTTATTTAAAGATCAGACATACCGCGTGCAAATCAGAAAAGAATTCTATGACACAGACTGCAATATCTATGGCAAGCGCAATCAACTGAAAAAAGTGTTTTTTAACCTCTTAAAAAATGCTTTCGAGGCCATTGTCGACACTGGGTCCATTACGGTGACACATCGACTGTACGGCAACCGTCTACAGGTCTCCATTCGCGATACAGGGGCAGGTGTGCCAAAACAGTACATCTCACTCTTGGGAACACCGTTTTTCTCAACCAAGGACAACGGCGTTGGCATGGGGCTGACCCAAGTGTTTTCTACGGTTTATGAGCATGGCGGCAGCATTGATGTAGAGAGTCAAGAGGGTGCAGGCACGACGTTTACTTTGGATTTTCGCGTCAATCAAACTGAGGTGATTGGTGGGATCGATTTGAAATTGGCATATGAAGAAGGGCAGACATTTCAAGCATACATGGTTCAAAATCGCGACGCGTTTTATAAGCATTTTGAAACGGAAGCATCGAGTAGTTTTGGTTACATGCAGGATATTGATTTGAAATCATTGGATATTTTGACGATGATGGATCGGCTCATCAATATTTTGATTGAGGGAAATCGGCACGAAATGGCTGTACTCGGCAAAGAGCTTGGGCGCCAAATCGCTAAAGAAGATTATCCGATTGTGCTCATATCCGAGCTGATGCAGACTTTTCGCAAGTGCCTATGGGATTTTCTCTATCAATATCACCGCAACGTGCCCATCACTGAAGAAGAGGTATTTGTGCTCGAACGGAAATTTAACCATGAGTTAGATCACTATATGACACACTATGTCTCCAGCTACACCGAGTACAAAGACGAAATTTTGAAGTCGCATCGCGAAGTCATCGATGATTTATCCGTACCGGTGATCCCGCTTTCTAACACCCAGGCCATTTTGCCGTTGGTCGGCACAATTGATACATATCGCGCGAAACGGATACAGGAGAACACGCTGACGCAAATTTCGGAATTGAAGATTGAACAGATCGTCATCGACGTCTCAGCTGTCGCGTTCTTGGACACGGCGGTGGTGGGGCACCTGTTCCGAATTGTGGAGGGGATCAATCTGCTTGGCTGCGAAGCGACCATCACGGGGATCCGCCCTGAAATCGCCAATACGATGATCACGCTTGGCATCACGCTGTCAGGGAAAGTAAAGACCAAGGGCACATTGCAACAGGCGTTGGAAGGCATGGCCGCTGGAGAATAACCGCGTTTTGGGAGCTAGGCATCGCGTTGGCCAGCGCTCTGGATAAGAGAAATGTGCCAATTTTGAACCAAGTATTTCGAGCTTGCTGATTTTGCTATAGAATGGACAAATGAACAAAGTCGTTTCACATGACCACGAGGTGCTCAAAACATGACAGATGAACGAAAATTACAAATCTTACATCTCCTGCACGACAACTCTCGCCTTTCTATCGATACCATCGCTAAGATGCTTGGCGAAAAGATAGAAGAGGTGCATGAAGCCATTCAGGAGATGGAGCAAGATAATATCATCCTGCGCTATTCTGCGGTTGTCAATTGGGACAAGGTTGCGACTGCTCGACGCGTGACGGCCGTCATCGACGTCAAAGTGGCGCCCCAGCGAGAAGTGGGTTTCGATTCTATCGCGGAAAGAATCTATCGTTTCCCAGAAGTGAAATCTGTGATGCTGATGTCTGGCGCATATGATTTGCAGGTGACGATTGAGGGACCTGATATTTTGAAGGTTTCTCGCTTTGTCTCGGAAAAATTGGCGACGATTGAAAATGTCAATTCAACCACGACCCATTTTCTGTTGAAGACATATAAAGCAGACGGTGTGATTTTTGAGGATTACGACGATGAACGACGGTTGGTGATCACGCCATGACCGTGAATTCACTGTACGAGCGGCTGTCGCCCACCGTGCGCGATATCCCGGCATCGGGGATTCGCAGGTTTTTTGATTTGGCCAATGAAATGGAAGATGTGATTTCACTTGGCGTCGGTGAGCCGGATTTCGTGACGCCGTGGCATGTGCGTGAGGCGTGTATGTACGCTTTGGAGCGGGGCTTTACCACATATACGTCCAATCGTGGGCTGCCCGAACTGTGCCAGGCGATTGCCGAGTATCTCGAAAAATTCCAACTGCAGTATGATCCGGACCAGGAGCTGATGGTGACGGTGGGGGGCAGTGAAGCCATCGACATCGCCTTTCGCACACTCATTTGCCCTGGTGACGAGGTGCTGTTGCCAGAGCCGACCTATGTCTCTTACCGCCCGTGCGCGTTGTTGGCAGGTGCGCGTGTTGTCGATGTGCCGACGAGAGCGGAAGATCAATTTCGCTTGACGGCGGCGGAGTTGGAGAAACATATTACGCCTGCGAGCAAAGTGCTGGTGATTTGTTACCCCAACAACCCGACGGGGACCATCATGACGAAAGCGGATTTGGAAGCCATTGCCGAAGTGGCGATTGCGCATGATTTGTTCGTCATTTCCGATGAGATCTACGCCGAATTGACCTATGGACAAAAACATTTTAGTATTGCCTCCATCCCGGGTATGAAAGAGCGGACCGTCGTCATCAGCGGGATGTCCAAGGCGTTTGCGATGACCGGATGGCGTTTAGGATATGCCGCAGCGCCAAAGGAAATTTTAAATTCGATGTTAAAAATCCATCAATACACAATGCTTTGCGCGCCACACATGGTACAGATGGCTGCGCTTGAAGCGCTGCGAAATGGCGAAACAGAAAAACAGCGCATGATTGAAAGTTATGATCAGCGTCGACGTTTGATCGTCAATGGATTTCAAGAGATTGGCCTCGCTTGTCACGAACCAGAGGGGGCTTTCTACGCATTTCCCGACATTCGCGCGACAGGACTGACCTCCGAGGCGTTCGCGGAGGGATTGTTGCGCCATGAAAAAGTGGCAGTGGTGCCCGGCAGCGTGTTTGGTAGCACAGGTGAAGGATTTATTCGCTGCTCGTATGCAACATCGGTCGAGCAGATACAACGTGCGCTTGCACGTATGGGGCGGTATATGCAGACCATTTGCTGACGGCATATTGCCGCTTGCGCAATGCTGTTGTCACTTTTCAAGGGGGGATTCTCTTGAAACGCATCGACGCGATTATCCGGCCCGAGAAATTGCAAATTGTCATCAAGTCGCTGCAAAAAATCGGCGTATTCGGGTTTACGGTCATTCCTGTTCAAGGGCGTGGGCAAGAGAGAAATACTTCGGGCGTCTATCGTGGACATGTCTACGATATCAATCTACATCCGAAAATCAAACTGGAGATTGTCGTGTCTGACGCATATGTGGATTCGGCGATCCAGGCGATTCTACAATCTGCGCAAACCGGTGAGACGGGAGATGGAAAAATTTTCGTCTACGACATTCTCCAAGCTTACAATATCCGAACGGGGAAAACGGATGAATCGATTGACGAACTGAATCGGTAGGAGGAAGACCCATGGATATAACCATTGCGCTGAATACAGTCTGGGTGGTTCTAACAGGGGCATTGGTGCTATTCATGGAGGGCGGTTTCAGTCTGCTTGAAGCCGGGCTTGTACGCACAAAAAACGCGGTCAACGTCACGATGAAAATCTTTGTGGACTTGACGTTTGGGGCGATTGTCTTCTATCTTCTCGGCGCCCATCTGATGTTTGGGCACGATGTGCTGCACATCATTGGCTGGGGCAGGGCGATGGCGCCAAAGAACATTCCAGTCGCGGCCTTTATGCTTTTTCACATGGGATTTGCCATCGCTGCCGTCTCTATCATTTCCGGCGCGGTGGCGGAGCGGATGAAGTTTAAGTCTTACATTGCCATCGTGGTCGTGACCTGTGGTCTGATTTACCCAATTTCCGGTCACTGGATTTGGGGGACGAACGGGTGGCTGGCGGATTTGCATGTAGAGGATTTTGCCGGATCCGCCGCCATTCACACGATGGGCGGTTTTATGGCGCTGGCATTGGCATACGTGGTCGGTCCGCGCAAGCATCGGTTCAATGAAGATGGCAGCGTCAACGTGTTCGCGCCCAGCAACATCCCACTCGCATCTGCGGGCGCGTTTATTTTGTGGTTTGGCTGGTTTGGCTTCAATGCGGGCAGCACGCTCAACGCGTTTGACGCACAGCTCTCACGCATTGCCTTGAATACGTTTCTGGCTGCCGCGGCTGGCGGCATGGCGTCCATCGTGCTGAGTATGTACAAGTACCGCGCCGCCGACCCCAGCATGACCATCAATGGATCACTTGCCGGATTGGTAGCCATCACGGCCGGATGCGCGTATGTGCCATCGTGGTCTGCCATCGTCATCGGCTTGATTGCTGGCATGCTCGTGATCTTTGCGACCAGTTGGACAGATAAAGTCAAGATTGACGATCCGGTCGGGGCCATCGCGGTTCACGGCGTAAATGGGTTCTTTGGCACCATCGCCGTGGGGCTTTTTGATGAAAAACAGGGTCTTCTCCTGACGGGGCACATTCGGTTGTTGCTCGTGCAATTGCTCGCAGCGCTCGTTGTCTCTGTATGGGGCTTTGGCACGGCCTTTCTCGTGGGGAACGCACTCAAGCGAACCATTGGCATACGCGTAACGAGCGAAGAGGAAGACGAAGGTCTCGACATCGCCGCGCATGGTATCCCAGCTTACAATGAGCTTGAACGATTCAGCGATGCGCCGAATATGTCGATGTCAAATGAAGTGCTGTTTCACGCGCATGCGAGGGAAGATCAATCGATGTACGAAACGTAAATTGTCTGCACCGCGAAAAACACCTCTTCCATTCGTTTCGGCGCGTGGGGAGGTGTTTTATTGTTATGAGGCAAATGCAGTTGTTGGGAATTCACAACATCTTATCATCGGACGAGTTTTATCAAGAAAGTTTTTATTTTATTTCAGTACAATAGGATTCGTTGCCTGATGAGACTTGCGCACCCGGATTTGCGGCGTTTGCATCATGCACAGTCGAGCGGGCTGCTGTGCAGATGCGACAGGCAAAATGGTTGAAAAAGATATGGAATCGAGGTTCTTATGCGTAAACGTAAAAAGTGGATGTGGATAGGCAGTGCAGTCATCATCGTATGTATCGCTGGCGGTTCTTTTTTTGTCTGGAAACAACATGCGGACAGTCAGATGAAAGCGCCGGTCGTGAACAATCCGAAACCTGTCGCGATGGATGCGGGCAGTGAAGTCCGCGTCATGGCTGTGGGTGGATCCGTTGCACATGGCTGGGACGACAATGTCACCGATGGCGGATATTTAGCAAGAGCATTTAAGACACTTTCGCAAAAGACGGGTGTACAATACCAATTTTTGAATAAATCGGTCGAGGGGGATGGGCCTGATCAGATGGCTGCCAAATTCCCGGCCTTGTTAAAGGACAATCGGCCACAGGTGTTGGTGATTTCGTGGGGCATGCTCGACGACATTTCGAAAAAGACGCCAGTCGCCACATTTAAAAAGGATGTTCATTCAGAAATTCAGCAGGCTTTGGCGGCGCATATGAAAGTGCTGGTCGTTACGCCGCCTGTGACCGCCGCCTCCTACGCGGTTCACGATGGACCATTGGAGGACCAATTAGTGGAGGATGAAATCCAGGTCGCCCAAAGTTTTCATAGTTCGGATGTCTATGTGTTTAATGTATTCGATGAAATGAAGTCGTATTTAACGGCGCATCACCAGGACGTTTCGATGTACGAGGGAGACGGATGGCATCCCAATGCGGCAGGCCATGAACTGGCCGGGCAACTGCTGGCGCAGGATATGCTGAATCAGTTTGTCACGACGACAAAACATTGAGTGTAGCGTGATCGAACATGTATCAGAAAGTGGAGTCTACATGGAAGGATGATTCGAATGGGGCGCTTGATGGGAAAGGTCGCATGGATTACTGGCGCCGCGCGCGGACAAGGATTTGAAGAAGCGCGATTGTTTGCGCAGGAAGGCGCCTGTGTGGTGATGACGGATATCATCGACGGGATCACGCAGGCAGCGGAACAGTTACGGGAAACGACTGGCGAGGTGTTTGCGTTTCGGCAGGATGTGACGTCAGAGGTTGAATGGCGATGTGGCGCCGAGGAAATCATCCAGCGGTATGGACGAATTGATATTCTGGTCAACAACGCAGGTGTCACCAGTCGCACGGGGATTGTGGCGACGACGAATGAAGAGTGGCAGCGAGTGATGGACGTGAACGCCAAAAGCGTGTGGCTGGGGATGAAGTCGGTGATTCCACATATGCAAGCGGCGGGCGGTGGCGCGATTGTCAATGTCTCTTCCATCTATGCGTTGGTTGGCAGTGGCGCATCGGCTGCCTATCAAGCGTCCAAAGCGGCCGTTCACTTACTGACGAAGACAGCCGCAGTCGAATACGCCCGTTCGAACATCCGAGTGAATTCTGTTCATCCCGGCATCATAGAGACGCCGATGATTGCGGATATGGATGAACAGCGTTATCAAATATTAACCGAGGGCACACCGATGGGCAGACTGGGACAAGCCGTTGAAGTCGCATCTGGCGTGTTGTTTCTGGCGTCTGATGAGGCGTCGTATATCACAGGCGCAGAATTGGCCATTGATGGTGGATACACGGCCAGGTGAGCGGGTTTTGTGAGCGATTTTATCTCATTGAAAAAGGGCAGTGTGGGTACGCCACACTGCCCGCTCCATTTCTTTCGAACACTTACACCCAACCGCGCCAGCGCATCGCTTCGGCGAATGGTCGGATACCGACCATGTAGGCTGCCAGACGGGGAGATACGTCGTACCGTTCCGCCGTTTGCAAGATGTTCTGGACGGATTGAATCATCATGTGCTCCAAGCGGCTGTTCACTTCCGCTTCGCTCCAGTACCAACCCTGATTGTTTTGCACCCATTCAAAGTAAGAAACAGTCACGCCGCCCGCATTGGCGAGCACGTCTGGCACCACGAGAACGCCCCGTTCGTGCAGAATTTCGTCAGCAACAGGCGTGGTGGGGCCATTGGCAGCCTCGATGACGATGGATGCCTGAATGTCGTGCGCGTTGCCTTCGTGCAATTGGTTTTCCAACGCAGCAGGAATCAGCACGTCACAAGGCTGGGTGAGCAAATCCTCATTGCTGATGACATTCTGGAATGCAGGGGTCACCATCCCAAACGAGTCCTTCTGGTCGATGAGTGATGGCACATCAAGCCCTTTTTCGTCGTACAAGCCACCGCCCGCGTCACTGATACCGACGACTTTGGCGCCCATTTCGTGGAGGATCAACGCGACATTGCTGCCGACGTTGCCGAACCCTTGTACGATGACCCGCAAGTCGCGCACATCTTTTTTCTGTCGGCTCGCCGCTTCGCGCATCGCGATGCAGACGCCAAGCGCGGTCGCCTGATTGCGTCCTTGTGATCCGCCAAGCACCAGGGGTTTGCCTGTAATGAAGCCAGGTGAATCAAACTCGCGGATATGGCTGTACTCGTCGTACATCCAGGCCATAATCTGTGGATTCGTGTAGACGTCCGGCGCCGGAATGTCTTTGGCAGGGCCGACAATCTGGCTGACTGCTCGCACATAGCCGCGCGCGAGACGCTCTTGCTCATTCATGGACATGCTGCGGGGGTCGCAGATGATGCCGCCTTTGGCGCCACCGTAAGGGAGGTTGAAAATGCCGCATTTTAAGCTCATCCAGATGGAGAGCGCCTTGACTTCGTCCAACGATACATTGGGGTGAAAGCGAATGCCGCCTTTGGTCGGTCCAATCGCGTCATTGTGCTGTGCCCGATATCCTGTAAAGACTTCGGTATGTCCATCGTCCATGCGTACAGGAATTCGCACGGTGAAAACGCGGATAGGTTCTGCTAAAAGGTCATAAACAGGTTCTTCATAGCCAAGTTTCTGCAATGCTTCACGCACTGCTGCTTGGGTATTGGTCAATACGTTATCGCCAGGGGAAGGCATACTTGCGCCAGCGACCAGACGTTTATTGATCTCTTGGGATGGCATGGCGACACGCTCCTTTTCGACTATGTACAAATCGTCCATATACGCTATGTTCTCCAAAATGCGAAATTGCCCACTTCATAATAAACCAGATATGTAGGGATGAAAAGCGCCTTTGCTGCACGCTTCCACCCCTGACATGTTTATCTTCGCTGCTTGCGCCTGCTTCAGTCTGCTTTGATGAGATCATGGTTCGATCTCGACAATATCGGTTCGACAAGCGCTCGTTCCGGGGTGACAAACAGCGTCCGCTGGTGATCATATAATACTAGCCCTGGGCGTGCGCCGTTCGGCTTCCAGATATGGCGAACCTCGGTGAAATCGACTGGCACATTGGCAGAATCGCGGCCACGGCTGAAATAGGCGGCCAAGAGTGCAGCTTCTTCCAATGTCTCCTGGGGAATCTCTGCGCTGCCGTCACGGCGGATGACCACATGAGATCCCGGTTGGTCTTTTACGTGCAGCCAAATATCACTTCCGTCACTTTGGCGCAAGGTCAGTTTGTCATTCTGGAGATTGTTGCGCCCCACTCGCATCACAAACCCGTCTACAGATGTGTAGACATCTGGCTTATTGTCGATTTTTTCCGCTTTCACCGGCTTCTTGCGCTTGGTCGGTTTCTCCTGGAGAAATCCCTGCTGCAGCAGTTCGCGGCGGATGAGTTCCAAATTTGCCAAACTGGCATTGTGCAGCGATTCGTCGACGGCTTCCAGGTACCGGATGTCATTTTCCGTCACCGCCAATTGTTCCGCCACCGAAGTGGACGCCCGTTTGCGCTTAGATGCTTGTTTATAGTAGTACTGAGCGTTTTGAATGGCGTCGAGGGCCGGGTTGAGATCTATCGCGACAAGTTGGTTGTCCTCGTAATAATTCGGCACCACACAACGCGATTCACCCTTTTTGATTTGGTGGGCAAATGCGGTCAACAACTCCGCTTTCACGCGATAGATGTGCTCATCTTCGCTTTCGGTCAGCGACTGTTGCAACTTAATTTGTTTACCGCGCAGTTTATCCAAGTGCTCAAAAACCACGCGGTGCAATTCGTCTTGCAGGTGGGAGTGGTACAACACTTCACCTGTGTCGGCAAAGCGGCGGCGAATGGCTTCACTCATGGATGGGCAAGGGGCATAGTCGGTTTTGTGTGTCAACAGAAACGGCGCGCATTCCATCGCCCGGCCAAGATTGTCCAAAGCGACGCTGGCCGCTTCCTCATTTTGCTCCACGATTGTGCCAAGCCGTCTGGTCACCTGACAAATGTGGTCAACAGCCGTTTCGGTCGCGCTGTGGCTTGCGGCAGCTTGCGCTCGGTGCAGAATCTCGCGCGCAGACGTCGGTCCAATCCCCGCGATTTGCGCGACGAGCAGTTGGACGTTTGGACGGCTCAGCCAGTGTTCACGGTCAAATTCCATCAACTGCCCGGCAGTGATTTCCGACATCGGCGTCTTGTCCTGTGCAGGCGGCGCGATATAGGGCGCGCCAGGGACGACTTCTCGATGCCGCGACATCTGTTCTGTCACCCGGACAATGGCGTCGATGATCCGCAGTGCGCCATCTTCCTGGCGGCAAAGAATGATGTTGCTGTGGCGGCCCATCAATTCGCAGATGAGAAAATAAGTGCGCAAATCCCCGACTTCATCCATCGCTTCCACTTGCAGTTCCAACACCCGGTCCCAGCTGTGTTGCTGGATAGCGACAATCCGGCCGCCTTCGAGATGTTTGCGCAGGCGCATGCAAAACATCGGTGGCTCCATTGGGTTTTCCGGCCGTTCATCCACTAAAAAGTGCATGCGGGCAAACTGCTTGTGCGCGGATAGCAACAAGCGGCGCGCTGGCTGGCCTGCTACACGCAATGTCAATACCAAGTCGCGATCACTTGGCTGGTGAATCTTTTCAATTTTGCTTTTGCTAAATGTCTCGCCAAGCTCGTTGGCGAGACGGCGCATCGTCAATCCGTCCATGGAGAGGCCCCCTTGTTCTTCAACTGAGTATACCGTCAATTGCAAAAGCGAGGCAACGCGAAAACCAAACAAAGTCCGATGCCAAACGGTCGTTTGAACAACTTTCTAAAATGGTCAACTGGCCGCTTGGACATGAACTCGCGCAGACAAGCATACAGATTATGAGACAAGTTCATGAAGGGGTGGCTCCGGTGGATCAGAACTGGCATGCGCTAACATCAGCCGAATGTTTCTCGGCACTTGACAGCTCTGCGTCCGGCCTTTCGTCCGCACAAGTGGAAGAGCGGCGAAGTGTGCACGGTCTCAATCAGTTGAGTGAAGGAGACAAAGTGTCTCTGCTAACCGTATTTCTGAATCAGTTCCGCGATTTTATGATCATTGTTTTATTGGCGGCGACACTCATCTCTGGCCTGCTCGGTGAGTATACAGACGCCATCACGATTGTGGCCATTATCTTCTTAAACGGCGTCCTTGGTTTTATCCAGGAAATCCGCGCCGAAAAATCGCTGTCGGCGCTCAAAGAACTGACAGCGCCAATGGCGCACGTGCGCCGTGACGGGCGGATCGAAAGTGTGCCCGCTAAGGAATTGGTGCCTGGTGATATCGTCTTGCTCGAAGACGGAGACAGGGTGCCTGCGGACGGGCGCATCTTTCACGCTAGCATCTTCGACGTGGAGGAATCCGCGCTGACTGGCGAATCTGTGCCAGCCAGCAAGGATGCCAATGTCACCGTCGAAGTGGAGAGCAATCTCGGTGACCGTTACAACATGGTGTACATGGGGACGATGGTCACACGAGGAAAAGCCGAAGTGGTGGTCACCGCCATCGGCATGAACACAGAAATGGGGAAAATCGCCGATTTGATGCAGCAGTCGGAAGATTCGGCGACACCGCTGCAACAACGTCTGGATCAACTCGGCAAACTGCTTGTCTGGATTTCGTTGGGCATCACGCTCCTGGTCGTCGTTGCAGGGGTGATGCACGGCCACAAGTGGTACGAGATGTTCCTCTTTGGCGTCAGCCTCGCGGTTGCTGCCATTCCGGAAGGATTGCCTGCAATCGTGACCATCGCGCTCGCGCTCGGCGTGCAGCGAATGATCCGGCGCAACGCCATCGTTCGCAAACTGCCTTCAGTGGAAACCCTGGGCTGCGCAACGGTGATTTGTTCCGACAAAACCGGCACGCTGACACAAAACCGTATGACTGTACAACGTATTTTTGCAGATGGCAGCTGGTTTTCCGTCACAGGAACCGGCTATGACCCAGAAGGCGAGTTTTTGCAGTCGGAGAAGGCGATAGATCCGAATCGACGTCCTGCGCTCAAGAGCTTGATTGAAATCGCGGGAACGTGCAACAACGCGTCGATGATCGCCAAACAGGTGGACGATCAGCAAAGTTGGGCAGTTCAAGGGGATCCGACGGAAGGCGCGCTGCTGGTCTTGGCCAAAAAAGCGGGCTTTGCCGACCCGGAGGCGGTTTATCAGCGGTTGGAAGAGGTGCCATTCGACTCGGAGCGGAAATTGATGAGTGTGTTGGTGCAATCCGGGCAAGATGTGTTCGTCTTTGTCAAAGGAGCGCCAGATGTTCTACTGGATCGCGCAAATCGAATTTTGCTCAATGGCCGCGAGGAGACGATGGGGCAGAGCACGCGCAAGCGTATCATGGCTGCCAATCAGGAGATGGCAGGGGCAGCATTGCGCAATTTGGGTTTCGCGTACCGTCGGTTTAAGAGCGTTGAAGCGGCCAAGCGCGCGGCCGATTGGGAAAGCGAACTGGTTTTTGTCGGGCTGTGCGGCATGATTGACCCGCCGCGCACAGAGGCGTTTGAAGCGATTCAAGTGGCGCGGCAAGCAGGCATAAAAACGGTGATGATCACAGGGGATCACCAATTGACAGCAATGGCCATTGCGAAAGATCTGGAGATCTTGCCGGAGGACGGCCGCGTGATGACTGGCGCTGAACTGGACCACATCGACGACGTTCAATTGGAGCAAGTGGTGGAAGACGTGTTTGTGTATGCGCGTGTCACGCCTGAACACAAACTGCGCATTGTCCGGGCACTGCAAACGCGTGAGCATGTGGTGGCGATGACGGGGGACGGCGTCAATGATGCGCCTGCCATCAAACAGGCGGACATCGGGATTGCGATGGGCCAATCAGGAACCGATGTGGCGAAGGAAGCGTCAAGCCTCGTCTTGGCGGACGACAACTTCGCAACCATCGTGGCCGCCGTCGAAGAAGGACGCGGCATTTACGACAACATCAAAAAATTCATCCGCTATCTCCTGGCGTCCAACGTCGGCGAAATTGTCACGATGTTTTTGGCGATGTTGGCAGGATTGGCACTGCCGCTCGCGCCCATTCAGATTTTATGGGTGAACCTGGTGACCGATGGCCTACCGGCCATTGCGCTGGGGGTGGATCCGCCGGAGAACGACATCATGAAGCGGCGTCCCCGCAATGTGCGCGAAGGGATTTTCGCCAAGGGGATGTCCGTCAAAATCCTCTCGCGCGGCATCCTGATTGGACTGGTCACCCTCGCGGTGTTCGTCTGGTCGATGCACGCCAATGGTTCCCTCGTCCACGCGCAGACGATGGCCTATGCGACACTGACGATGGCGCAACTAATTCTCGTGTTTGACTGCCGCAGTCTGGAAGGCGGCATCATGAAGCGCAATATCTTCGGGAATATATGGTTGATACTTGCCGTGCTGTCATCTGTCATCCTGTTTTTGTTGACCATCTATGTGCCCAATTTGGCGAAGGTGTTCCACACAGCGCCGCTTGGCTTACTGGATTGGATCATCATCTTGGTGCTCGCCGCTATCCCGACTTTCGCGCTGTCATTGCGCCGCATCGGCCGCAACGCTCTGCGCCCCAAAACCAGCGCGAGCGCAGCCTGAGGGCGACCGACGCGCGAAACCGATCTTCACTTTTGGACGGCATGCAACCGCGCCGTCCTTTTTTGTGGTCAATTTCAGGCCATTTCCGGTTGTCGATCCCGCCGATTCATCGTAAAATAGACGCACTTGGAGGCTAGGACAATGGCCATTTTGAGTATGACAGGCTACGGACAGTTCACGGCTGTGCATCAGGACACCCGAATTTCTGTGGAAATGCGCACGGTGAATCATCGTTTTGCCGAATTTCACATTCGCTTGCCGCGCGAGTGGCTTTCGCTCGAAGATGGCATTCGTCGTCAACTGGGGGCGTCTATTCGCCGCGGGCGCGTCGACGTGTTCGTCAATGCGGAAGGATTGGCGGCCAAACAACTGGTGGAAGTCAACTGGCCATTGTTAGATCAGCTGATTTCTGCTGAAATTGCGCTTTGCAAACGTTTCGAGCGGGCATTTGACGTCGATACTGTTCGAGACTGGCTCAAATATCCTGATGTCATGCAGATTCGAACGGGCGAGATGGATGCAGACGATGTTCGCGCTGCTTTGGAAACGGCAGTTTCAGAGGCGACACAACAACTGCTTCGCATGCGCATGCAGGAAGGGGAGCGCCTGCAGGCGAACTTACAAGAGAAACTGCAAGCGTTGCGTCAACAGATATCCTTTGTGGAGGCACGAGATAAGGTTGCGGTCGCCACGCGTACGGCTCAATTGAAGACACGCATCCAACAACTGCAGGTGGACGTGGAAGAGGGGCGGTTAGCACAAGAAGTGGTGTTGCTTGTCGATCGCACTGCTGTGGACGAAGAGGTCGTCCGGTTGGCAAGCCACATCGAAGCGTTCGCACAAGCGCTCATGCAGTCTGGCAGTGTGGGGCGTCGACTCGATTTTATCGTCCAGGAAATGAACCGTGAGGTGAACACCATCGGTTCCAAATGCGCTGATGCGATGATTGCCAAAGCGGTTGTGGAAATGAAAGTGTACATTGAGCAGTTGCGGGAACAGGTGCAGAACGTGGAGTGAAGATGCTGGGAGCGAAGGATGAGGTCAATGGAGAGAAAGGGGATCTTGTTCGTGTTGAGCGGGCCGTCTGGCGCAGGCAAAGGGACGGTCTGCAAGGCCTTGATGGACACGAAAACACCTTTGAAATTGTCGATTTCGGTGACGACGCGTTCCCCGCGCGACGGCGAACAGGAAGGTTTGAACTATTTTTTTCGCAGTGTGGCAGAATTTGAAGAGATGATTGCGGCCGACGCGCTTTTGGAGTGGGCCAAGGTGTACAATAATTTTTACGGCACGCCGCGCTCTTTCGTCGAGCAGCAACTGGCTGCAGGTCACGATGTCTTTTTGGAGATAGACATTCAAGGGGCGATGCAGGTCAAGCGCCGTTTTCCCAATGGCGTGTTTATCTTTTTGATTCCGCCATCGCAGCGCGAGCTGGAATCGCGCATTCTTGGCCGTGGGTCCGAGACGACAGAGTCGTTCAATATCCGCACGTCTGCCGCACGTGATGAACTGCAGAAAATGCGCGAATACGACTATGTGGTCGTCAATGATGTCGTTGCCGACGCATGTGTGCGAATTCGTAGTATTATTGAAGCAGAGCACGCGCAGGTCAGGCGCAACTTATATCTTATTGAAAACTGGTAAAAATCCCTGTCGCATGTTTAACGACAGCACGGTATGATATGCTAACGAGGTGATGTTATGCTGTATCCTTCTATTGATAAACTGGTAGGTCTCGTGGATAGCAAGTACTCTTTGGTGGTGCTCACCGCCAAACGGGCGCGCCGCTTACAAACGGAAACTTACAATCACCCTGGTGCTTCCACGACGCGCAATGTCAGTCGTGCGCTTTGGGAGATCAACGACGGAAAAATTACGAGTGCACAGTCGTCTGGACAGTGACGCGCGCATCGATAGGTGGATGAGGCAGAGCAGCCGACTGGTTGTTCTGCCTTTCTTCGTGAAATTTGTGGCCTAGGGGGCGTGGATATGGCTGAACAACAATCTATTTTAGTGGGGGTTGGCGGCGGCATTGCAGCTTATAAATCGGCGGCGTTGTGTTCGTTGTTGGTGAAGCGCGGATATGATGTGCAGGTGCTGATGACAGAACACGCGACACGGTTTATTCAGCCGTTGACGTTGCAAGCCTTGACGAAACACCCCGTGATCTTCGATACATTTATTGAACCCAGTCCCTCGGAAATCGCGCACATTGCGGTGGCCGACCGAGCCATGTTGTATGTCATTGCGCCAGCGACGGCAAATCTAATCGCCAAATTCGCGCACGGCTTAGCGGACGACATGGTCACGACGACAGCGCTCGCGGCGACTTGTCGCACGGTCATCGCCCCGGCGATGAATGTCCACATGTACGATCATCCGGCGGTACAGGCCAACTTGCAGATTCTGCGCGAACGGGGCGTCATTGTCTTGGATCCGGGTGAAGGCCCGCTTGCATGCGGCTACACGGGCAAGGGACGGATGCCAGAACCGGAGGATATCGCGCAGGTCGTGGAAGCCATGCTGGCAGAACATCAGGATTTGGCGGGATTGCACTTTGTCATCACTGCCGGTCCGACTGTAGAGGATATTGATCCCGTCCGCTATTTGTCAAACCGCTCAAGCGGGAAAATGGGCTATGCGCTGGCTCAACAAGCTGTGCAACGCGGCGCAGAGGTGACATTGGTCAGTGGACCGACCCACTTGCATCCAGTGCCCGGGGCCAAAATGATGTATGTGCGCAGCACCACAGAGATGTTGAGCGGCGTGCAACAGGCGATGAAGGATGCAGACGTGTTGATTGCCGCAGCGGCGCCCGCAGATTATCGGCCTGTGCAGGTGTATCGGCAAAAGTGGAAAAAGGCAGACGGCTTGCCGCAGCTTGAACTGGAGCAGACACCTGATATTTTGGCCAATGTCAGCCTTGCGCGCAAAGCGGGACAGACCATTGTCGGGTTTGCCGCCGAAACGCGCGACGCCATCGCTTTTGGTCGGCGCAAGCTGACTGAAAAAGGGTTGGACTTGATTGTTGTCAACGATGTCAGTCAGCCAGGCGCAGGATTTGATGTGGACACCAATCAAGTCATCTTGTTGACGCAGTCGGGCGAAGTGGACGAACTGCCGCTCATGGCCAAGTCGAATGTGGCCGACCGGATTCTGACGCGCGTCAAGTTGATGCGGTCGCAAAAGAACGGAGAGCCTCAAGGATGACCAAGTCGGCGAGGGTGGTGGAGGTTTACCTTGACACCCCGGGGCTGGCCTTGGACAAGCCATTTGACTACTATGTGCCAGCCCATATCGAACAGACCATCGCGGTGGGGCAACGCGTCTTTGTCTCGTTCAACCGCCAGTACAAAGCAGGCATCATTTGGCGGGTGCGCGGTGTTGAAACCTTGCCGGACAATGTCAAGCCCATTTTGAATCAGATTGACACAGCGCCTGTTCTGACCAACGAACTGCTCGTGCTCGCCACGTGGCTGTGCAATCGTTACGCTTGTACGATGAACGAGGCCATTGGCGCAATTCTGCCTGGCGCCTTTCGTGTCCGGGGTGAGGCGTATCTGAATGTGCCGCCAACGTCAAACGTGCCGGACGATGTGCGGGCAACTGAAGTATGGCGCGTCGTAGAGGCGGAGAATCCGAGCATGGAACTGCTCCAGGGGCGTTTTGGCAAGCGAATCAAATCGCAGTTGAACGCCTGGTTGGAGCGCGGTTATATCCTGGAAGAGGTGCGGGTGAAAGAGGAAGTGAAAGCGGCGCAAGCTCGCTTTCTGGAAGCGCGCTTGGATGCTGACGCGCTTCTGGCGTTGGCTGCTCAAAAGGAACGCAGGGCGCCGCGACAAGCGGCGCTTTTGCGTATGTTGGCCGAGCAGTCGTCGCTTGAATGGCAGACTGCGGAGATCGCGCGGACAACGGTCGAAGCGCTGGTCAAGGATGAGGCCATCGAAGTGGTTGTGCGCGAAAAGTCGAGATTGGCATGGGCGGCGGTCCCTGTCGTCGATCCACCCGTTTTGACCCGTTGGCAGGCACATGCGCTGGAACAAATTGGCCTGGCATTGGCGGTCGGATCGAGACAAACGCTGATTTTGCATGGCGTCACGGGCAGCGGGAAGACCGAGGTGTACATCCGCGCGATTGAGCAAGCGCTCATCGCGGATAAAGGGGCCATTGTCCTGGTGCCAGAAATTGCGCTGACGCCGCAAATGGTTGGGCGCTTTTACGCCCGCTTTGGCGAGCGCATCGCGGTCTTGCATTCAGGGTTGAGCAAAGGAGAGCGGCGCGACGAATGGTCGCGTATTTTGCGCGGTGAAGCGAACATCGTGGTTGGCGCACGTTCCGCCGTATTTGCGCCGATTCACAATTTAGGTCTTTTGATAGTAGATGAGGAGCATGAGCCTTCATATAAACAGGAGGAGGCGCCACATTACGACGCGCGCGATGTGGCCATTGAACGGGCAGCAGCCGCCCAGGCAGTGGCGATTCTAGGATCTGCCACACCGTCGCTTACCGCTTTGCATCTTGTTGAGACAGGGAAAGCCAAAATCATCTCGTTACCGGTGCGGGCGAACGGCAGACCGCTGCCGCAAGTGGAAGTCATCGATATGCGCGAGGAATTAAAAGCAGGCAACCATTCGCTTTTCAGTGACCGCTTGGCCGAAGAGATCGAAGCGACCATCGCGGTGAAACAGCAGATCATTTTGTTTCTCAATCGGCGCGGTTATGCCGCCGCCATGCTCTGTCGGGCTTGCGGCGAGCGGATGCGCTGTCCGCACTGCGACATCAGCTTGACGGTGCATCGCACGGGGACGATGACGACACTGGTTTGTCACTATTGCGGCCATCATCAGCCACATCAACCGAACTGTCCAGCCTGTGGCGAGCCGGCCATGCGCGCGTTTGGCATGGGGACGGAACAGATTGAAGACGCCTTGAGGAAAGCGTGGCCCAAATTGCGCGTGCTGCGCATGGATGTGGATACCACGCGGAAAAAGGGGTCGCTCAAGCAGATGGTCGACGCGTTTGAAGCGCGTGAGGCAGATGTGTTGATTGGCACGCAAATGATCGCCAAAGGGCTCGATTTTCCGCATGTGCGCTTAGTGGGCGTGATCGCAGCGGATACGATGTTGGCGGTGCCGGATTACCGAGCGCACGAACGGACATTTCAGTTGCTGACCCAAGTTGCCGGTCGGGCGGGGCGGGCGAAGACCGATGGCTTGACCATCATCCAAACGTATCGTCCTGACCACGTAGCGGTGATGGCGGCTGCTAGACACGATTTTGAGACGTTTTATCGCGAGGAGCGAACCGGGCGAGCGCTTTTTCGCTATCCGCCTTTCTGCGAGTTGGCTGTCTTTGTCGCGTCGCACACGGATGAGCGTTTGGCGCGCGGGGCGGCGATGCGGTTTGAGCGTGAACTGCGCCGCTTTGAAGGAGACGCCGAGTTGGTGATTTTACCCGCTTCGCCCAGTGGAATACGTCGCATTGAGGATAAATTTCGCTATCAAGTTGTGTTAAAGTATGAACGGTGGGATGCTGTACAATTTGCGGTTGTAGAAGCGTTTCGCCTAGTTAAGTTGCGAATGAATCAATACGGCGGCGCATGTCGGTTGGATGTCAATGCGCAGCGAATTGGTTAATTGGATAAATCGTCGCCGTGTTGTTGCATACGCGCTTGGAATCAAAGGTTTTCCGGCGCATGGCGAACAGCAGGCGGCAGTCGTTTTCAAGTGGGACAAGTGAACATGATGTGAGGGGGACATGCGGATGGCCATCCGTATTATCCGCGTTGGAGAAGATCCAGTATTGCGGCAAAAAGCGAAAGAAGTGACCAAATTTACGCCAGCGATTGCCAAGTTGCTCAACGATATGGCAGAGACGATGCGTGACGCGGACGGCGTAGGATTGGCAGGCAATCAGATCGGCATTTTAAAACGGCTGATTGTCATGGATGTTGGACAAGGGGTAATTGAACTGGTCAATCCGGTGATACTTGAAAAAAGAGGCACGCAATATGGTTCGGAAGGCTGCCTCTCCTTGCCTGGGTTATCTGGAAAGGTGTCGCGCGCAGAATATGTGCGCATTCGTGCGCAAGACAGGCACGGTGAATCGTTTGAACTCGAGGGACGGGAACTGCTTGCGCGCTGTATCCAGCACGAGATCGATCATCTAGATGGCATTCTGTTTACCGATTATTTGCAGCCGCACGAAATTGAACGCGCCGTCGCGGCAGAGGAGCGTTCCTGATGGCGGTGCGCGCAATATTTATGGGGACGCCTGATTTTGCGGTGCCAACGCTAGAAGCGTTGGTGGCGCAAGGTTGGGACATCTTGGTCGTCACACAGCCGGATAAAAAAGTTGGCCGCAAGCGCGTGCTGACGCCGACACCGGTCAAAAAAGCGGCATTGGCGCATGGTTTGCCTGTGCTGCAACCAATCAAAGTGCGCGCGCGCGAGGCGTTAGCTCAACTGGCTGCATTTGCGCCTGACTTGCTTGTGACAGCCGCCTATGGTCAATTGTTGCCGCAAGCGCTGCTTGACATGCCGCGAGTCGGCGCAGTGAACGTGCACGCCTCGCTTTTGCCGCGCTGGCGCGGTGCGGCGCCGATTCATCGCGCCATCATGGCGGGCGACAAGAAGACAGGTGTCACTTTGATGGAAATGGTGCGCGAGTTGGATGCGGGGCCCATCATCGCCCAAGCGGAGGTTCCCATCACCGAGCAGGACAATGTCGATTCACTGCACGATAAATTGGCCCACCTCGGAGCGGAAATGTCGATTCAGTATCTGCCGCAGTACTTGGAGGGGCAATTGCAGATAAGAGAACAGCCAACCGATGGCGTGACCTATGCGGCGCGCTTGGAGCGCACGGACGAGTTCGTGGATTTCAACCAACCAAGCCAAGTCGTGTACGATCACATCCGCGGGCTGGCGTCGTGGCCAGGCGCGACGACTTTTGTCGGGGGGGAAGCCATCAAATTGTGGGCGGTCGAACCTATCGGCACAGCTGTCCGGCTGAAGCCTGGGGAAGTTGCGCGCGTACACAAAGACGTCTTGGTCGGTTGCGCGGACGGCTGTCTGCGTTTGCTTGAGCTGCAGCCTGCCGGCCGACGGAAAATGAGCGCCGGTGATTGGCGGAGTGGGTTGCATCAAGCGTCGGTGCAGTTCGAGAAAGGTCCTGGCGTATGAAGCAAACGGCGAGAACGGTCGCATTTCAAACTTTGAAACGGGTGTACGAAGATGACGCCTACACCAATGTCACATTGCAGCACGCGCTTTCGACCAGCCAACTTGCGCCGCGCGACAAGGGGCTGTGCACCGAGTTGGTGTATGGGACCGTGCGGCGTCAGTTGACGCTGGATGTGCTCTTAGAACCCCATGTAAAGCGTCGTCTGCAAGCGTTGGATGTCGCTGTGCTCACGCTTTTGCGGATGAGTGTGTATCAGCTTGCGTATTTGACGCGCGTTCCTGCTTATGCGGTCATTGATGAAGCCGTCAATTTGGCGAAGGTTGTGGCTCGACGGGCAAGTGGATTTGTCAATGGTGTCCTGCGCAGTTATTTGCGCGACCAACTGACATTGGATGAGCGTCTCTACCGCTGGCAGACGAAAACTCACCCAGACGAATGCCAGAACTTGTCCATCCGCCATTCCTATCCGGGCTGGATGGTGCAGCGTTTGTTGTCGACGTATGGCAGCGCGCGAACGGAAGCGATTTTAGCCGCAGGCAATGAACCGTTGCCTTTGACGCTGCGCGTCAATCCCCTGCGTATGAATCCAGCGGACGCAGCGGCTGCACTTGAGGCGGTCATTGGCCAGGACGCAGTGGAACCAGGACAGTTGTCCCCGCAAGCGCTGCGAACCAAGGCGGCAGTCGATGTCGAGAAGCTTCCTTTATATTCGTCCGGCGCGCTCACTTTGCAGGATGAAGGGGCGATGTTGATCGCGCCGTTGCTGCAGGCGAAGCCGGGGATGCGGATTTTGGATATGTGCGCCGCGCCAGGCGGCAAAACGACGCACATTGCCGAATTGCAGCAGGATCAAGGCGAGATCGACGCATATGATGTGTATCTGCAAAAGGTGCGGAACATCCAGGCAGCTTGCCAGCGGCTCGGTTTGCAGAGTGTGAGCGCACGCCTTGGCGATGCGCGCGAAATCGCCGCAGAAGACCAGCTGTATGATGCGGTGTTGGTCGATGCGCCGTGCAGTGGGCTTGGCGTCATGCGCCGCCGCCCCGATTTGCGTTATCGGCGCAAAGAAGCGGACATCGCCTCGTTGGTGCAGTTGCAACAGGAACTGCTACTCACGGCATGCAAAGTGGTGCGGCCTGGCGGCGTCGTGGTTTACGCGACATGCACGCTGTTGCCGGAAGAGAATCAACAAGTGGTACAATATGTGCTTCAGCAGTTGCAGGGAAAGGTCACGCTCGATGACATCAAACACGAACTCCCTCCAATGCTTCATACTGAGATTGACAAAGGTTTGCTGTTGACGCCAGAGCGGTTTGGCACAGACGGTTTTTATATGGCACGGTTGCGAAAACAACAGGAGGTGACATCGTGATCAATTTATATAATTTTACACTCGCTGAGCTGGTGGATTGGATGCGGGAAACGCACGGCGAACCGGCTTATCGAGCGCGCCAGCTGTTTGAGTGGATGTATCAGAAGCGAGTGACGTCGTTTGCGGAAATGACCAATTTGCCAAAAGGGCTGCGCGAGCGTTTGACAGCGTCGTGCGTGTTGGGCACGGCGACCGAAGTGACGCGGCAAGTGTCGCAGGTGGATCCCACCACAAAGTTTCTGCTGGGTTGGCCGGATGACGTGACGGTGGAAACTGTGCTCATGCAGCACAACTATGGGAACAGCGTCTGCGTTTCATCGCAGGTTGGCTGCAAGATGGGCTGCACATTCTGCGCGTCTACACTAGGCGGCATGCTGCGCGCGATGACAGCTGGTGAAATGGTCGAGCAGTTGATGTTCAGTCAGCGTCTGTTAGATCCTGAAGACAAGCGGGTCTCTTCAGTTGTTTTGATGGGTTCCGGCGAACCGATGGACAACTACGAGCAAGTGATGCGCTTTGTCGACATCATCAGCGATCCGCTTGGTTTGGGCATCGGCCAACGACATATCACCATTTCCACAGTCGGTTTGGTTCCTGGCATCAAACGCTTGGCAGACGAGGGGCGTCCCATCACGCTGGCCGTTTCGCTCCACGCGGCGAACGATGCGCTGCGCTCCTCGATGATGCCAGTGAATAAGGCATATCCGATTGCGAAGCTGATGGAAGCATGTCATGATTACAATCAAAAAACAGGCAAACGAATCAGTTTTGAGTATGCGTTGGTCGGTGGCAAGAATGACAGCGTGGAAGACGCCAAAGAACTGGCGCTTCTATTGAAGGATTTGCCTTGCCACGTCAATTTGATCCCGGTCAACTATGTGCCGGAACGAGCGTATACGCGCACACCGAAGAAACAGATATACGCTTTTTGGAACGCGCTCACAGAACACGGTGTCAATGCAACCATTCGGCGTGAGATGGGACACGATATTGCTGCGGCATGTGGCCAATTGCGGGCACAACATTTGAACAAACGCGCGCAGTAGGGTAAGGGGTTTTTGACACACAGGGGTGTATGAGAATGCTGTATGCTGCAAAATCGCATATCGGTTTAGTTCGGACCATGAACCAGGATGGGTTTGTGATTCTCCCAGAACTGAAAGGCTACCAAATGTATCTTGTGGCCGACGGCATGGGCGGCCCTTCTGCTGGTGATGTGGCCAGTCGGTTGGCAGTCGAAGAGGTTCGCGCTTATGTACTGGCGCATCTGCAAGCGGACAGTGATGTAATGGAAGTGTTGCTGGCTGCAATTCATGCCGCAAATGAGACCATCTATCGGCAAGCGAGCGAAACCCCTGCCTATACGGGCATGGGTACGACGGTCGTCTGCGCGCTGGCGGATGAAGCGAAAGTGCATTTTGCGCACGTTGGCGACAGCCGCGGTTATTTGCTGTCAGACGGCGCGTTGCGTCAGGTGACGAAAGATCACAGTTTGGTGGCGGAACTGGTTCGCCGTGGTCAATTGACGATGGAAGAAGCAAAGACGCATCCGCAGCGCAACATCATGACTAGGGCTGTAGGGACAGAGCCAGTCAGTCAACCGGATATCGACACGGTGGACTGGCGCAAAGGGGACGTTTTGCTGCTGTGCTCTGATGGGCTGACGAATTATGTCGATGACGAGGAAATCGCTGGTTTTGCGCGTCGAGCGTCACAATGCCAACGTGAGGAGACGTTGTCTGAACTGGTTGAAGAGATGATCGAACTCGTTTTAACTCGCGGCGGTTCGGACAATGTGACGGTTATCGTGGGTGTCCACAATGAGGAGCGTGACGTAATTTGACGGCGCGTATACTTGGTGGACGCTACCAGTTGCAAGAGGCGATTGGCGGCGGTGGAATGGCCATTGTTTACCGTGCCGTCGATACGCTTTTGGATCGCGTGGTGGCCATTAAAATGTTGCGGGCGCAGTTTGCCGAGGACGAGGAGTTCGTGCTTCGGTTCCGGCAAGAAGCGCAAGCGGCGGCACGGCTTGCCCATCCGAACATCGTCAATGTGTACGACGTCGGCGTTGACGAGAAAGAGTATTACATTGTCATGGAGTATGTCGATGGTCCGACACTGAAAGATGTGATCATCGAGCGGGCGCCGCTGCCTGTGGAAGAGGCCATTGATATCAGCAAACAGATTTGTAATGCGTTGTCACAAGCGCACGAACAACACATTGTGCATCGGGATATCAAACCACACAACATTTTGCTCACAAAGTTCGGTGTGGTGAAAGTGACTGACTTTGGCATTGCGCGTGCTGTGACGGGCAATACCATCACGGACAGGCAGGCGACGTCTGTGTTGGGATCCGTTCACTATTTTTCGCCGGAGCAGGCGCGCGGCGCCAAGACGGATGCCAAAAGCGACATTTACTCGCTCGGCGTCGTGATGTATGAGATGTTGACGGGCAGTCTGCCGTTTAGTGGCACGTCGCCGGTCAGTGTCGCGTTGAAACACTTGCGCGAACGGTTTATCGAACCGCGGGAGATGAACAAAGCGATTCCGCAGAGTTTAGAAAACATCGTTTTGCGCTGTCTGGTCAAATCGCCTGATGGTCGCTATGCGGATATGAACGCGGTGAAGGCGGATTTGGCGGATGCCGTGAAACATCCCAACGTGCCAAAGTTTCAAATGCCGCTAGAAATGAACGAGGATGAGACGATTGCTGTACCTGTGGTCGGCGAAGGATTTTCAGACGTTTCCACAGAGTTGCGCAAAAGTGAGAAAGGGAAAAAGTGGTGGAAACGCGCCCTGTTATATGGCGGGATCGCGATACTTGCCATCGCTGCGCTTGGCGCAGGTGGATATGCGGCCATTGAAGTGGTGACTAGAATTGTGCGCGTGCAAAACTTGGCCTTGCCGTCGGTGGTCGGGAAGCCAGAGAAGAAGGCAGTTCAAACACTTGAACAAGCAGGTTTCCCAGCGGATCACATCTCAGAGAAATATGCGCCAAACGCCAACAAGCCCAAAGGCACTGTGTATCAGCAGGATCCGACCGGCAATACACAGGTGAAAAAAACGCGCGAAATCACCTTGTATGTCAGTCAGGGCGCGCCGAAGATCAAGGTGCCGCCAGTGGCGGGGCAACCTTATGATCAAGCGAAGGAATCATTGGTCTCAGCTGGTTTTTCCGCTGATAATATCAGTGAACATGAACAAGAGAGCACAAGTGTTCCTGATGGTCAAGTGATTTCATCGTCTCCGGCAGCCGGGACGAAGGTGGCAAGCAACGGCAAGATTGTGTTGAATGTCAGCGTGCAGAAGATGACGACGGTTCCCAACATCGTGGGCGAATCGTACAGCCAGGCGGTGCAGGATCTAGAGACCGCAGGATTGAAAATCGGTAAAGTGACACATAACAAGATCAGTAATATGCCGGATCAAACCGTGTATTATGTCTACCCTTATTTGGAGGGCAACAGCGTGCCTGTTGGATCGACGGAAAATCTGCTGGTGGCGGACAATCCAGGCGGATCGTCCACAACACCTGACAACAATACGACAACATCTGACAATAGCACTGGTTCCAATAGCACGACGCCGGGCGATAATACGACGACCAACACCACCACGACAGGGGCAGGTGGGACGCCGCAGCCGCACGAGGTCGATGTCACTGTGAAGCGGCCGCATGGACAGCCTGTCGATTTGGAGATCACAATTACGGATGCACGCGGCAACAATCGCGTTGTGGTCAATCAGACGTTGAGCGAGACAGAGACATTTCAGGAGACGCTGTATCTCGCCCCAGGGCAGAGCGGTGATTTGCAAGTTTCTGAGAATGGGCAAGTTGTGAAAAATTATCCGGTCCAAGGTTGACCGACAAAGGAGGACCTGCGTGGCAGAGGGAAAAGTGATTCGCGCAATCAGTGGTTTTTTTGATATATACGACACAGGTGTGGTGAGGCGCTGTCGCGCCCGCGGCGTGTTTAAAAAGCAAGGGGTCACCGTGCTGGTCGGAGATGAGGTTGAATATGAACCGATTGGACAGCAGGAAGGCATCGTGAACTCTGTAAAACCGCGTCAGACCGAATTGATCCGCCCGCCGATTGCCAATGTGAATCATGTGCTTGTCGTTTTCTCTTATGTCACGCCGGATTTGAATTTGTTGATGGTAGACAAGACCATTGCAGCGGCCATTATCGCGGGGGTGACGCCGAGTTTGGTGTTGACCAAGCGGGATTTGGCGTCGTTGCCCGAGGCCGAGCAGGTTGTGGACATATACCGCGAGTGCGGGCTTGAAGTCGTTTCCATCTCGACCAAAGAGGCCTCTTCCGTCGACTTGGTCCGTGCTTTGATGCAAGGCAAAACCAATGTTGTCGCCGGACCGTCTGGCGCTGGCAAGTCCACCTTGGCCAATGCCTTGGCGCCTGGTTTGGCATTGAAAATGGGGGCAGTCAGCGAGAAAATTGGCCGGGGACGGCAGACGACGCGGCATGTTGAATTGTTTCAGCTCGATGCGGAAACCTGGCTCGCTGATGCGCCTGGGTTTAGCCAACTGCAATTGAATGTCGAATCGCGGGCGTTGCGCAATTATTTCCCAGACTTCGCGGCGTTTGACTGCCCTTACCGCGGCTGCCTGCACATGGACGAGGAATCCTGTCTGGTCAAGGCGGCTGCTGAATCAGGTCAGTTGGCATCATCGCGGTACGAAAATTATCGACAGATATATCAAGAAATTCGGGAAAGGGAGGAACGAATGTATTGAGCACAGTGATCGCGCCATCTATTCTTGCGGCCGATTTTGGCAAATTTGCGGCAGAGGTTGAAGATGTGATAAATGCAGGGTGTGATTGGATTCACATCGATGTGATGGATGGGCAGTTTGTTCCGAATATTACCATGGGGCCTCAAGTCGTTGAAGCATTGCGATCCCGCTTTCACTGCACCTTGGACGTTCATTTGATGGTGCAAAAACCTCAGCAGGTGATACCGGACTTTGTCCAAGCGGGGGCTGATGTCATCACCATCCATCAAGAGGCGACGCCACATGTGCATCGCGGCTTGGAGATGATTTTGCAAAGCGGCGTCAAGGCGGGATATGCCCTCAATCCGGCAACGGGGCTTGACGGGCTTGCATATGTCGCGGATATCATCGATGTGCTCTTGATTATGACGGTAAATCCGGGGTTTGGCGGCCAGAAATTGATACCGGCCACGCTGGACAAGATTCGCGCGGCGCGCCAACGGCTTGTCGATCTCAATCGCAAGCAGGTGCGTATCGAAGTGGACGGTGGCATCAATGCTGAAACCATAGGCGCGGTAAAAGACGCGGGCGCGGAGATATTCGTGGCGGGATCCGCCATCTTTGCCGAGGTGGATCGAAAAAAAGCGATTGGGGCTTTGACGACCGCGCTGGCAGCTGGGAAATAAAAGGACAACGAATTTAGACTTGTCTCTGCACATTTCGACAGGTCGCGAATATACATAGGTAGCGGATGAGGCACTTGCCCAGTTAGTCTGGTGCAGGTTGGACGAGGGGGGAAAGGGTCTTGAAATTTTATACCATCAAGTTGCCGCGGTTTTTGGGTGGCATTGTCAAGGCAGTCCTCGGCACCTTCACAAAAGACACATGAACCGCCTGTGTGCAGCATGGTCGAGACATTGAAAAAAGCACCTCTAGGGGTGCTTTTTTCACACATGCTGTCAATTATACGGCGCGCGTGACCTTGCCTGCCTTCAGACAACGTGTACACACGCGAACCCGCTTCACAGTCCCATTGACATTGGCGCGCACCGATTGAATATTGGGCAGCCAACGACGTTTTGTGAGGATGTGCGAGTGGCTCACTTTGTTGCCGACCTGAGGTCCGCGTCCGCAAATTTCGCACTTTCTAGCCATGCGAGCACCTCCTTGACCATCATTTATCCATTATTTCCATTTTCTCTTTGGTTCAAATCGCCCAAATTGACCCTGCATATTCTAGCACATGAAAAGAGATGCCGCAACTGTGCTTTCGAGGACACGCCTGTTTATAGTACAATAGGTGCAAACATCGAGAACGAGGTAGGGAGGGCTTCCCCATGCCGAAGACAATTGAGACGCAATATGGACAAATCTTCGTTGGTGAGGACGTGATCGCCACGACCGCAGGCTTTGCGGCTTTGGACTGCGCTGGCCTTGCTGAAATGGCATCTAGACGTCAGGTGAAAGACAGGGTCACAGAGGCGCTTGGACGTGACAATCCGGGGCGTGGTGTGGAAGTTCGACTCAATGGAGACGAAGTGCACGTTGATTTGTTTGTCATTGTGGATTACGGCATAAATATTTATGAGGCCGCCCAAAACATTCGCCATAAGGTGGATTATGTGCTTTCTGACACCGTTGGTGTAAATGCGACATCCATCAACATCTTTGTCCAAGGTGTCAAATTGTGACGAATCGTGCTGTGAGGGCAAATGCACTGCCGTGCGTATTTGTTTTGCGCCACGCTGAAACATGAAAAAACAGTGGTCATGGCACGGATGATGGCGCGGTACTGATGTGCCGCAGGATTTTTTGGAATCGCTTGACTGGAGTGCGCTTTCTTTGAATCTCGAACAGGTTTCAGTGCGAAGTCTACCAGGCGTCGGTCCGGCAAAGGAAACGGCGCTTACCGCGCTTGGCATACATACAGTAGATGATTTGCTCCATTATTATCCATTTCGTTATGAAGATCGTCAGGTGAAACCGCTTGCCGCTTGGCAAGATGGCGAGCGCGTGACGGTGCGCGCGCTGGTGGCTGGCGAGGCGGTTGTGCGTTGGCGCGGTCCAAAATCGATGCTATCTGTGCGTCTTCGTGTTGACAATCAATTCCTCGTATTGGCCACTTGGTTTGGACAACATTACTTGAAAACGCGTCTCGGTGATGGTCGAATCATCATCGTGACTGGCAAGTGGAATGCGCAAAAACGCTTGATTGTGGTCAGTGAGACATCGTTTGATGCATCCGAACAAAAGCGTTCCACCAGTCCTTTTTTACCCATTTACCACGCAAGTAAAGCAGTGGGTTCGAAACAGTTGCATTTGTTGATCAACAAGGCAATTGAAGTGTATGGGGCCGATTTGCCCGAGCGTCTGCCATATCCGCTCATGCAAAAATATCGCTTGTGTTCACATCGTGACGCAGTCATTGCGATGCATCAATCCGGGCAGAAAGAAGCGTTGCGTCAGGCAAGGCGGCGTCTGACGTTTGAGGAGTTTTTGCTATTTCAACTTCAGTTGCACTGGTTTCGCAAACACCGCGAGCAACCGACCGGCACGGCCAAAATGATTCCTGCCAACGCGTTGGCGCAATTTGAAGCCCATTTGCCGGCTGTTATGACTGCTGCGCAGCAGCGTGCGTGCCAGCAGATTGCAGAGAATTTGCGCGCTTCGACGATGATGGCGCGACTTGTTCAGGGAGATGTTGGTTCCGGCAAAACGTGGGTGGCGCTGTTTGCCTGTTTTGCGACGTATTTGGCAAAAGAGCAGTCAGCTTTGATGGCGCCGACGGAAATTCTTGCAGAGCAGCACTACCGCGAGGCAAAACGAATTTTGGAGCCGTTGGGCATGCAAATTGGCCTTTTGACGGGCAGCGTATCGGCCAAATTGCGTCAGCAGACACTCGCGGCATTGGCGGCGCACGAAATGGATGTGTTGGTTGGCACACATGCGCTGCTAACCGATGATGTGGCGTTTGCCAAACTGGGGCTTGTTGTCACGGACGAGCAGCATCGCTTTGGTGTCTCGCAGCGTTCGCTGCTGCGGACCAAGGGGGAGTCGCCTGATATTTTAATGCTGTCGGCGACGCCGATTCCCCGCACTTTGGCTTTGGCGGTCTATGGCGACGTAGATGTCTCTGTGCTCAATGAATTGCCGCGCGGCCGTCAGCCTATCACGACAGTCGCATATTCCCTGCGCCAAGAGGAGGAGGCGATACGGCTTGTCCGTCGCGCGCTGACACATGGACAACAGGCATTTATCGTCGCGCCGACGATTGAAGAATCAGAGACGATGGAACTGGCTGCAGTGACAGACGTGTACGAGCGGTTGAAGGACAAACTCGCTGGGTTTACTGTGCAATTGCTGCATGGTCGCATGAGCGCGAGAGAGAAAGACGACATTATGCGCGCTTTTCGGGACAGGCAATCACAGGTGCTTGTGTCGACCACCGTCATTGAAGTGGGTATTGACGTGCCGAATGCCACTGTGATGGTGATTTATAATGCAGAGCGCTTCGGATTGGCGCAACTTCATCAGTTGCGTGGCCGCGTGGGCCGGGGAGCGGTTGCAAGCACTTGCGTCTTGTTGGCTGAAGCGGGCAACGATACGGCAAAGGCGCGTATTCAAACGATGGTGCAGACGCAGGACGGTTTTGAAATTGCGGAAAAGGATTTGGAACTGCGCGGACCGGGTGAGTTTTTGGGGTTTCGTCAAAGTGGGTTGCCGCAATTTGCTGTGGGGGACATCGTCCAGGATGCGAATGTCATGACTGTCGCCAGGGAAGAGGCGACTGCGATGCTCGCTTCGGACGCGTTTTGGCTTTCGCCAAATTACGCGGCGCTTCGACAGGCTGTCGCAAAGTTGCCGGAGCAGGCGTTTTATCGGGATTAAATCGCCGTGTGTGATGCGTTTCACCCGAGCAGAACGCCGCAATCCGGGTGTTGCGGATGACTTGGCGCAAGGTGGCGTTTTTGCGATGGATCCCAGCGTTTAAACGGCCTGCGAAAAAAAGTTGTGGATCATGAAATTTGGTCGTAAGTGGTAAACATAATTTCTCCCCTGTCGAACCATAATAGGTTTACCACGACAGGGGAGGTGAAAAGGCATGGCGAATCAACAGGGGAGCAACAGCAACAACCTTGTGATTTCTGGCGCATCTCGTGCGCTCGAGCAAATGAAGTACGAAATCGCTTCCGAGTTCGGTGTGCAATTGGGCGCTGAAACAACCGCTCGTCAGAACGGTTCCGTGGGTGGCGAAATCACGAAACGTTTGGTGGCTTACGCTGAACAACAGTTAGCTGGCCGCTAAGACCTAAGACCTTGTCTCATGAAGGAGCTGGCACATGCCAGCTCCTTTTGTGCTGTTTCGCTTTGTGAACGTCGTCTAGACAAAATCCACGCAAACCCATATATTTTACCTTGAGCGTCGTCGCAAAAGCTGACCATCAAAGCCTGTCCGAAAGAGGATAAATATGCTACGACCACTCGGGCAAACTTGTAAATGCTGTCTGAAATGAGGAGAATATGTACGCTTCAGTCATGTCTTTTATGTTGCGAATGATGCCGAAGCGACTATATACAGCCGCTTTAGGGAAATTTGCAAAGAGCAGGTGGAGTGCAAAATTTGTACCGTGGTACGCCAGACACTATGCAATAGACACCTCAGAGCTTGCAAAACCGATATTGTCATATGAAACATTAGGCCAGTTTTTTACCCGCCAATTGCAGGCCACTGCACGGCCGATTGGTTCAGATTTAGTTTCTCCAGTCGATGGCACAGTGAGTACTTTGGGGGATATTGACGGTGTCCAGTTGCTGCAGGTCAAGGGACATCCATACACGCTTGATGAGTTGCTTGGAGATGGACAGGCGGCGCAAGCGTTTGTAGGTGGGAAATATTTCACAGTTTATCTCAGTCCCAGTGACTACCATCGCATTCATGCGCCGTTAGCTTGTCGGGCTTTGCGTTGCTGTCATATTCCTGGGACGCTATATCCAGTCAACGCACATGGCGTACAACATATTCCTCGTTTGTTTGTGCGCAATGAACGTGTGATTACGTATTTCCATTCTGAAGCCGGCCCCTTCGCGCTTGTCAAAGTGGGTGCTGCAGGTGTTGGTTCGGTGATCACCCCTTATGTTCCAGCGCGCACATGGCGGGATCGCCATCGTGGCCAGGTTTTGGATGTTGCATGTGAGCAATCATTTCAACGCGGCGAGGAAATTGGATTTTTTGCGCTTGGTTCGACCGTGGTGGTACTATTTCCATCTTCGGTCGATGTGACGTTCATGGTCTCGACTGGTGCACGTGTGCAGATGGGGCAAACCATCGGTCAAATGCGCGAAGACACGGGGTTGTGATGCTTGGTTTACAGGTTGCCAAACATGTGGATGCAGGTCGTGTCATTGGAAAAAACCGTCACAAAATGGACGCAAGATGAGTGGGAAAACCAACCTGCCTGTTTCGTGCACTTGCTCGCCATCGCGAAAACTTGTACATTGTAAAGGTATACACTTAAGTATACATATAAGAATTTTTGGGGTGAAACGTTGACGTGAAAATTATTATTGCCGGTGGTGACGGCTTTTGCGGCTGGCCGACAGCACTTTATTTCTCTCAAAAGGGTCATGAGGTAGCCATTGTTGACAATTTGATCCGCCGTGAATGGGACAAAGAACTTGGAACTCAATCGCTCACACCGATTGCTTCGATGGAAGATCGTTTGAGCGTATGGCAAGCGCAGTCTGGCAAGTCTATCAAGTTTTACTTGGGGGACTTACAGGACTATGATTTTGTCGAACATGTCTTTCAAGACTTCGAACCAGAGGCATTTGTTCACTACGCCGAGCAACGTTCCGCACCCTATTCCATGATTGACAGAGAGCATGCAGTTTTTACACAGGTCAATAATGTGGTTGGCAATTTGAATGTATTGTTCGCCATGAAAAAGATTACACCTGATTGCCATCTCATCAAGTTGGGCACAATGGGCGAATATGGTACACCGAACATCGATATTGAAGAAGGTTATATTCGCATCGAGCACAATGGTCGTGAAGACGTGTTGCCGTACCCGAAACAACCGTTCTCGTTCTACCATTTGTCCAAGGTGCACGATAGTCATAACATTATGTTCGCATGTAAGGCTTGGGGCATCCGCGCAACCGATTTGAACCAAGGTGTGGTTTACGGTTTGTGGACGGATGAAACCAAGTTGGATGAGCGACTATACAATCGCATCGACTTTGACGGCGTGTTTGGAACTGCACTCAACCGTTTTTGCATTCAAGCGGCGGTGGGGCATGACCTGACAGTCTACGGTAAAGGTGGACAGACGCGGGCATTTCTCGATATTCGGGATACGCTGCAATGTGTGGAGTTGGCTGCGCTCAATCCGGCAGATGCAGGCGAATTCCGCGTTTTCAACCAATTTACTGAACAGTTCTCAGTGTTGGAACTGGCGCAACGCGTGCAAGCGGTGGCCAAACAAATGGGCATTGAAGCGAACATCGCCCATTTGCAGAATCCGCGTGTAGAGAAGGAAGAACACTATTACCATGCTGCGCACACCAAACTGTTGGATTTAGGATTGAAGCCGCATTTGCTGTCGGATGAATTGATTCAAGGTCTGATTGAAACCGCGTCGCGGTATCAGGACCGTGTTAGTCGAGATGTCATCCGGCCGAGTGCAACTTGGAGGTAGGAATTTCTAATGCGAATTGCGATGTTTACGGAGACGTTTTTGCCATCGACAGACGGGATTGTCACACGCCTTTGCGCCACTCTTAAACATTTGGAAGAGGAGGGGCATGAAGTCTGTCTGTTCGCCCCGTCTGGTGCGCCAAAAAAATATGCCTCCGCAACCATCGTAGGAATACCTGCTATGCCGTTTATTCTTTATCCGGAAAAACGGTTTTCATTGCCGATGCCTCGGATTGGCCGCGCCATCAAAAAATTTCAGCCCGATTTGGTGCACGTGGTCAATCCGGCGTTCCTCGGACTTGGGGGCATCTACTACGCATGGAAATTCCACCTGCCGCTCGTTGCTTCTTACCACACAAATGTTCCTGCTTATGCGCGACACTATAAACTGAATTTCTTGGAACCTGCGCTGTGGTGGTATTTTCGGACCTTACACAATCGGGCTCAATTGAATTTGGCGACGTCGCGGGCGACGATGGAAGAACTGGAACGGCATAAGTTCGAAAATCTCGGTCTGTGGGAACGTGGCGTTGATTTTGACTTGTACAACCAAGCGACACGCTCTGCGGAAATGCGTCAGCGTCTGGCCCCTGCAGCAAAAGACGGCGACTCGGTACTGTTGTATGTGGGGCGGCTTGCTTCCGAGAAGAATATCGAACGAATTCGGCCTTGTCTCAACGCGTTCCCGAATCTTCATTTGGCCATCGTCGGCGATGGGCCATATCGGTCGGAGTTAGAGCGCCTTTTTGCCGGGACAAAAACTTCGTTTACCGGCTATATGCATGGTTCAGAACTGGCGAGCGCCTATGCTTCAGCGGATGCGTTTTTGTTTCCGTCGACCACCGAGACGTTGGGGCTTGTCCTGTTTGAGGCGATGGCAACTGGGTTGCCAGTGCTGGCGGCAGATAGTGCGCCAACGCGCGAGGTGTTGGAGAATGGTGAAGCAGGATTCATTTTTGATTCCAATTCGACAGAATCGATGATTGAGTCTGTTAAAGTGATGTTGACCGATACGCAGAAGCGTGAAGCAGTTCGCAAACGTGGTTTGGACATCGCGAAGTCGCTGGATTGGCACGGACCGAGTGAACAGTTACTTGGTCATTACCAATCCATTTGTGCTACGCATGGAATCGTCAGTCAACCGATGGAATCCAGTTCTCGCTGAACAGGATACACAACAAATAAGGCGCCACGTAAGTCCGTTCACGTGGCGCCTTATTTGTTGTGCCGTCCTTCTGTAGATGAACGCATACGCGCGTCCAGTCAACGCGATGAATCACGTGTGGCAGATATGACGTTCTATGTACGCGGCATCTCGCAATAAACGTCCGTCGTGCCCCCAACGACGCACCATTTGCAATCCGAACGGCAGGCCAGCAATCGTCCCTGCAGGGAGTGTGATGGCTGGGAAACCCGTTAGATTCCACGGATTTGTGAAACGGGTCATCAACTGACGCAAAGGAACCTCATTGCCGTGAACCTGTATCGTGACGGTTCCAATGATTGGCGCAGTCATCGGTGTTGTAGGCAGCAGGATCACATCGTTATCCGTCAATATATCCGTACAAAAGGATTGCAAATATCGACGAAAGTCCAGCGCGCGAATGTAATCCTTGGCCGTGATGTCCGCAGCTGCCATCAATCTTTCAAACACGTCCTCACCGTAGGTTTGCGCGTGTGACACTAAATCTTCCGCATGGTGCGCAAATGCTTCAGCGCCCATGATGTTGGCCTGGTGTACGCCGATTTCATCAGTAGGCATTGGAAAGTCGAAAGTGTGCACTTCGATGACACCTTGTTTGCAAAGCAGCGCGATACACGCCTCAAACGCCTGGCCAATCGCGTCTGTTGCATATCGGTCGACAAATGACTGAGGTACGCCGACACGCAGGCGCTGCGCGCGCGGTGAGCGCAGTTGGTGAACAAGGGAATGGGCGGTTTCAGTTTGGGCCAACACATCCGTCAGGATAGCCGCATCTTCGACGGTATGCGTAATCGGCCCGATGTGATCCAACGTTGGCGCCAGCGGAAAGGCCCCTTCTAGGGGGATGTATCCGTGTGTGGGTTTATATCCGACGACACCGGTAAATGCCGCTGGAATGCGCACACTGCCCCCAGTATCGGTGCCGACGCTGGCGACTGCGAGATCAGCCCGCACAGAAGAGGCGCTCCCGCCGCTCGATCCGCCCGTCATGCGTGCTTCATCTACAGGATTCCGCGCTGGCCCAAAATGGGGGTTTTCATTCGTAACACCATAGGCAAATTCGTGCAGATGAGTTTTGCCGAGAATGATGGCTTGTGCATCCTGCAAACGCTGGATTGCGATGGCGCTCATTGACGGTCGGTGCTGACGAAAGCGCGCGTTGCCGTAACTTGTCGGCGCAAATGAGGTGTCAAACAAATCCTTGACGGAGATGGGGGCACCCGCAAGCCGTCCCAAGGCTTGTGGGTATTGTGCCCGCAGCTTATCCACAGCGTGCGCGGCCTGTAATGCACCATCGCTGCAGACATGCAGGTAGGCGTTTAAGCGCGGATTTATTTCTGCGATTTGTTGTAGATAGTGTTCGGTGATTTCCACACTTGTCTTCTGGTTTTCGGATAGCTGTGTGAGGCATGCTGCCAACGTTAGTGACATGTGTCTTCTCCACGTCCTCTGATGATGATGCTAAAATTATACTACGAGCAAGCTGTCAAGCGGGAGTAAAGTTGGTGCTTTGCTGGAAATTTTGCTGGAGCATTCGTCCTGAATGCAGAAAACCCACGCCCGGGTAAGCGTGGGTCTGCCGTGCTTGCGTATCGCCAGCACGTTTCTGGGAGAGGAGAAACCGGAGAAAGAGTGGATGGGGACCAAATCTCTTTGCCCTCGGTTGCCTACAACAGCTATCGCCGTTGATAGTCATAGCATAGACATTCAAAAGATGGATCATACGTGGCAAGACGGAGGACAGAGAAATACAAAAGTAGGCTCGGTTTATGGAGGGAGAATTGATTTTCGCTGTTTTTGCACCTGTGTTAAAGTGGGGGAGTAAACAAAAGGTGAGGCGCCATTGCCGCCCGTTTGGCGGCGTGAATATGCCTGGCAATCGGAGTTTTGCAGGTCGCACGGTATATGAGGCGTCACCCGATTTTGAGGGATAGTCAGACATTAGGAAGAGGACAGAGGATGCGCGTTGTTGCGGGAAAGTGGAAGAGTCATGTGTTAATCGCACCCAAGGGAAGGGATACTAGACCAACGACGGATCGGGTGAAAGAGTCGATGTTTAATCTGCTTCCACATCAACTGTCTGGTGTGGTGGTGGATCTTTTTGCAGGCTCTGGCGCGTTGGGCCTTGAGGCGCTGAGTCGAGGCGCAGAGCAGGCGGTGTTCGTGGATAAGGACAGGAGGGCGCTTGCGGCGGTTCGCGACAACTTGCGCCGGCTGGATGCAAACAGTGATGCACTTGTTCTGACAGGCGACTGGCGGCTTGCCGTTTCGCGAATTGTGGCGGACTTTCCGGAAGTCGCGTGGGTATTGTTGGATCCTCCTTACGCTGAGCGTCTTTGGGAACCTGTATTTGCCGCGTTGGCAGACAAGATGGTGATCACAGGCGGCATCGTCTGTGAACATCCCAAATCTACGCCGCTGCCTGAAAACATGTATGGCTTTACACGTGTAAAACATAGAGTGTACGGTGATATTGCCGTGAGTATTTACGCGCAAACTGCGATTTCGCATGTGGCGGGTGCGCACGTGCCTGATGTTGATTGCGATGATGATATCGAACAAACTGAGGAGAGACGAAAATAGATGCGTCGCGCCGTTTATCCAGGAAGCTTTGATCCGATTACGTTAGGCCATTTAGACATTCTTCAGCATGCTGCAGCGCTATTCGACGAGGTGGTTGTCGCCGTCTTGCACAATCCGCTCAAACAGCCACTGTTCACAGTCGAGGAGCGGCTTGAGCATGTCACATTGGCAACGAGCGCTTATGCGAATGTCCGAACCGAGGCGTTCGCGGGATTGCTTGTCGATTATTGCCGGGAAAAGCAGATCGATGTGGTGGTGCGCGGTTTGCGCAACGCGTCAGATCTGCAATCCGAAATGCCGATGGCGCAGATGAACCAAACGTTGCACAGTCAAATTCACACCGTATTTGTACCGAGCGCGCCTGCTTTCTCTTTTGTGAGTTCATCGCTCGTGAAAGACGTTGCCATGCACGGCGGAGACGTGTCTCAATTCGTCCCAAAACACGTACTTAACGCGCTCCATCATCGTTTGTCTTAAATCCATTCGACAAATGAGGTGAACAAAGTGCGTGAAATCACAGTTGGACTTGCACTGGGATCAGGCGGTGCAAAAGGGCTGGCCCATATCGGCGTGTTGTCTGCACTGGTCGATCACGATATTCCCATTGGGGCCATTGCGGGCTCGAGCATGGGAAGCCTGGTGGGGGCAATCAGTGCCATGGGCACATCGCCTGCGATGATGCGCGGGCTTGCTGTCGCTTTGCGCCGCAAGCACTGGGTGGATTTCACGATGCCCAAAATGGGACTGGTGCAAGGGGACAAAGTACACCAATTGGTTTCTTTCCTCACGCGAAATGCGTCGATTGAAGATACGAAAATTCCGTTGGCGATTGTCGCGACGGAATTGATTTCACGCCAAAAAGTCGTTTTTCGCGCAGGTTCCATCGCCGACGCAGTGCGCGCCAGCATCGCCATTCCTGGCGTTTTTGTCCCTTTTTTTCACAATGGCGGCGTCTACGTCGACGGCGGTGTGCTCGAACGCGTGCCGACGCAGGCTGCGTGGGATTTGGGGGCGGATGTGGTGTTGGGGGTGGATGTGGGCATTACGCCAGAAGGCACAGTGCCAAAATCCATGGTTGATGTCATTATGCAGAGCCTGGAACTGATGCAGGATCACGCGCGTATCAATGAACAAAAACCCGCTTCTCTGACGATTCGGCCAGCGGTATCCCAGATTGGGACGACCCAATTCACGCGCGCGGCTGAGGCGATTGAGGCTGGATATCGCGCGGTGCGCGCCGCTTTGCCGACGATTGAGGCGCGCATTGCAGAGGCCAAAACTGAAAAGCGGGAACATGTGGAGCGCCCGCGCTATGATCGCGATTCGGGCACTGTTGAACCGCCACCTGAAAAGGTTTAGAAGTATAGAAGGAGAAATGCATCATGCTGTTGAATATCAAAGCGGTCAAAAGGTCAGGGCAGATTGCGTTTGACCAAACGCTTGACTTGCCGCGGGTTGCGCGAGACGTGATTGACATCGCGGCGATTTCGCCTGTTCACGTCGTGGGCATGGCGACCTATACAAGTCCCTTGTTGACGATTGAAGGGGTCGTGGAAGCGAGGATCACATATGTTTGTAGCCGGTGTTTGACAAATTTTGAACAGGATTTGTCCACGCATCTGTTGCAGTCCTACACCACTGATCCGCAACAGGTGGACGAGGAAATCCCGTGTTTGACCGAAGATGAACTTGATGTGTCGGAAAACATCGAAGAAGCCATCTTTTTGGCGCTGGATGAACGGCCGCTTTGTCGAACGGACTGTAAAGGCTTGTGCGCCGATTGTGGCACGAATCTGAACGAACATACATGCGGATGTGATACGCGGCCGATAGATCCGAGGTTGGCCGCATTAAAAGACTTGCTTTCAAGTGAACAATCGGAGTAAGATGATGAGCGGTAGTCTGCAAAGGAGGTGCTGATTGTGGCTGTACAACAACATCGTAGTTCAAAGACGAGAAAACGTCTGCGTAGAACGCACTTTAAACTTGAAAAACCAACCTTGGTCAATTGCCCGC
>NZ_JBHUCX010000092.1:0-20199 GCF_042678105.1 Alicyclobacillus fodiniaquatilis | reverse complement strand
GCATACAAGTAAAAAAGACCGACCCGGCATCGGGTCGGTCTTTTTTGGGGTACTTTCCGGGTACTGCCCAAAACTTGGTTTGCAAAAACTTGTACAGACCCGTATCTTGATACAAGAAATATGATGTGGTGCTAAGTTCCGGCTTGAAAGAAGGTTTTAACTCTGAAAAAATCTGAGCGTCGTTATGCTCTTGTTGCATTTTTAGAGCAGGATCCATTTGCGACGGACGAACAGCTGGCCGACCGTTTTGGCGTGAGCATTGCAACCATTCGCCTGGATAGGAATGCGCTTCATATTCCGGAAGTGCGTGAGCGGATTCGTCGCGTGGCGTCTGACCGCCAGGACGACTTGCGTTCGCTCGACGAACAGGAGCTTGTCGGCCGACTCATCAAGCTGGAGTTAAATCGATATGCTGAATCAGAGCTCATCATACAACCCGTTCACGTTTTTCGCCGTACGAATATCGTTCGAGGTCACGTGCTGTTTGCGCAGATCAATTCATTGGCGATTGCGTTGATGGACGCAGATGTCGCTCTGACAGCAAAGACGGAAATGCGATTTTATCGTCCGGTTCACTTGGAGGAAGTTGTGCGGGCAAGAGTTGACGTGATTGGCGTGCACGGGGATGTCGTGCGTTGTCGCGCAAGTTGTCAAGTCAACTCCGAGGTTGCTGTACAAGGGATTGTCTGGGTACAAAAGGACCCTTCGAACCTGGGGGCAGAATTTATGGATGAGGGGGAAGCTCGGTGATCACGATAGTCGTGGATGCGATGGGAGGAGATTATGCGCCTGACGCGCCAGTTGAAGCCGTACGCCAAGCTGCAACCACTTTTTCGGACACTCGCTTTATTGTGATTGGAAATGAAGAGAAAATAAATGGGGTTGCAGGTGCTTCCTTTCCGGGCAATGTGACGATACACCACACGGATGTGGTGATTTCTGGCGATGACGAACCCGTTCGCGCGGTTCGCCGCAAACCAGATTCGTCTCTGGTCATGGCTGCGAAGATGGTCAGTGACAACAAAGCGGATGTCATGGTTTCAGCTGGGAACACAGGGGCGATTATGGCTGCAGGGGCACTGGTGATGGGGCGTTTGAAGAATGTGGAGCGACCCGCGTTGGCACCTGTTTTGCCGACGTTCAACGGCTCTGGCGTATTGCTTTTGGATGCTGGTGCAACAATGGACGCATCGGCGGAAAATTTACTCGATTATGCATACATGGCTGCAGAGTACACCAAATATGTATTGGATATCGAAAACCCGCGTATTGGTCTCTTGAATGTGGGCACCGAAGACACCAAGGGAAATGCAGTGGTTAAACAGGCGTTTCTGCTCTTGTCTGAATCGAGTTTGAACTTTGTCGGCAACGTGGAGGCGCGCGAAATGATGGCGGGCTGCGCCGATGTGGTCGTCTGTGACGGTTTTGTTGGCAACGTCGTATTGAAGTTGGCCGAAGGGCTGGGACTGGGATTGTTTGCTGGTCTCAAGGAAGTGATGACCGAGAGTGGATTGGTGACACGTATGGCCGCTGGCGTTCTTGCGCCGAAATTAAGAACACTGCGCAGTCGATATGACTGGGCGGAACATGGCGGCGCGCCATTTCTTGGCGTCGCAGGCGGATGTATCAAGGCGCATGGCAGCAGCAATCCGCGCGCTTGGTATATGGCGCTCACACAAGCGCATAAATTTGCCGCCAACGACGTGTTGGCGAAATTGACATCTGCAATGGTTGCTCGTAGCTAAGACATCAAAGTTGAAGGGGGAACTGCATGAGCGAGCGCACACGAGCAGGCATTCTAGGAACTGGATCTGGTCTACCCAAGCGTGTCTTATCAAATTTTGACTTGGAAAAGATGGTGGAGACCTCCGATGAGTGGATCGTCACGCGAACAGGCATTCGTGAACGGCGCATTGCAGAAGCGGGCGAGGCGACATCGGATTATGTGGCCATCGCTTGTGAACAAGCGATGACAGCGGCGAACGTCGCGGCAGGCGACATCGATATGCTCATCTGCGCGACTGTGACACCGGATCATGCGTTTCCATCCACGGCCAACGTCGTACAAGAACGCCTGGGACTGACAAAGGCGAGTTCATTTGATTTGAGTGCGGCTTGCAGTGGCTTTCTATATGGGCTTTCACTAGGGACTGCGATGATAGAGGCGGGACGGGCCAAATATGTCTTGGTCGCCGCTGGAGATTTGCTGTCGCGCATTGTGGACTACACAGACAGAAGCACATGTGTACTGTTTGGCGACGGCGCCGGTGCTGTTGTGCTTGGGCCAATCGAGAGCGACAGAGGCGTTTTATCGGTCGCGCTGCATTCGGATGGCCGCGGCAAGGATGTGTTGTATGTCGCTGCGGGCGGATCGCGAAAACCAGCCTCAGCAGAGACGGTGGCAAATGGTGAGCATTTCATTCGCATGAGTGGACGTGACACGTTTAAGTTTGCCGTACAAGCGATGGTCAGTGCTACGGAAGAGGTACTCGAATCCAGCGGTTTACAGCCGGAAGATGTGGCCCTGTACGTACCGCACCAAGCGAATTTACGGATAATTGATGCGGCGCGTAGACGGTTTCACATCCCGGACGAACGTGTTGCGCTAACCCTCGACAAATATGGGAACACGTCGGCTTCTTCCATCGTGATCGCGCTGGACGAATACGTCCGTGCTGGACGCGTTGGACCTGGGGATGTTGTGCTCCTAGTCGGTTTTGGCGCAGGTTTGACATGGGGTGCTGCGGCTGTTCGCCTGTAGATCGCCATGCGTGATGTATCCAGCACAGCAACACCATGGAAATGCCAGTCCATCGAGGCATCGCGGATGGCGTCGCGCCAAGATTGCTGGATAGTGGGGACAGACGTTTTTGTGAAACCATCTGATCCAAAGTGGGAGGGGGAAACGAAATGAACATCGGATTGGTTTTTCCCGGTCAAGGTGCACAATACGTTGGTATGGGAAAAACGTTGCTTGATCAATATGCAACAGCGCGAGACACATTTGCGGAAGCGGATGAAAGATTAGGCTTTCAGTTGACAAAACTCTGCCTAGAGGGGCCAGAAGCCGAACTGCGCTTGACTTACTATACGCAGCCTGCACTCTTGACGGCCAGCATCGCTTTTTACCGCGTGTTGGCAGAGCGAGTAGATGTACAGGCCATGGTCGCTGCTGGTCATAGTCTTGGTGAGTACAGTGCGCTTGTGGCAGCAGATGCGCTGTCATTTTCGGATGCGGTTCATCTCGTTTACCAGCGTGGTCGTTTGATGGACGCGGCTGTACCAGCCGGACAAGGCACCATGGCTGCCGTCCTTGGCATGGAAGAGGACGCGTTGGCAGAGATCTGCGCACAAGTGACACGCGAGGTTGGCGAAGTGGTCGAGATTGCGAATCTGAACTGCCCGGGCCAGATTGTCATATCCGGAACAGTTGCAGCTGTGGCGAAAGCCGGTGAAGCAGCCAAGGCAACTGGTGCGCGTCGCGCCATTCCACTGACGGTCAGTGGTCCTTTCCACTGCAGTTTGATGGAGCCTGCGGCATCTGAGTTTGGCAAGTTGCTCGATGCGACAAACATAGCAGACGCAGGGATTCCGGTCGTGGCGAATGTCGATGCAGCCCCGCACCAGAAGGCGGCAGAAATTCGCGACGTGCTCAAGCGTCAACTTTACTGTCCTGTGCGTTTTACAGATGATGTTCTGGCCATGCGCGCCATGGGCGCGGATATGTTGCTTGAACTTGGGCCTGGTGCGGTGTTGTCTGGTTTGATTCGGAAAATTGATAAAGGAATTTTGACTGCCAATGTGGAAGATGATGCTACGCTTGAGCAGGCGATCCAGCGATTGACCAACTAGCGCAGGTTGCGCTGAATTTACAGGATTGGGGAAGCAGCATGGACACTAGGGTATCCATTGTAACTGGCGCATCGCGCGGCATTGGACGAGCCATTGCAGTTTCGCTAGGTGCGAATGGCGGGCGCGTCGTCGTCAATTATCAAGGGCGCCAGGATGCTGCGCAGGAAACGGCGCGGCTGGTTGAGGAAGCAGGCGGGCAAGCCATTGTGGAGCAGGCGGATGTCAGTCAGGCAGAAGATGCGGCACGTCTTGTCGAGACAGCCTTAGGCGCGTTTGGAAAAATTGATGTTTTGGTGAATAACGCGGGGATTGCGCGTGACGGTCTGTTGTTACGCATGAAAGATGCAGATTGGAATGACGTGTTAAATACAAATCTGCGTGGTGCGTTTTATATGATTCGCCAGGCATCGCGGTCCATGATGAAACAACGCCATGGCCGCATTATCAACATTACGTCTGTTGTCGGACAAATTGGCAACCCAGGACAGGTCAATTATTCTTCTGCGAAAGCAGGTATGATTGGTTTGACCAAGTCTGTCGCCAAGGAGTTGGCGGCGCGCAATATCACTGTCAACGCCGTTGCGCCGGGGTACATTTCAACCGATATGACAGAGGCGCTGGGCGACGAGGCGACAACGCAGATGTTGTCTAGCATTCCGCTTGGACGGCCAGGAACGCCAACGGACGTGGCCGAGGTGGTTGCATTTCTAGCGTCGGATGCGGCACGTTATATGACAGGGCAAGTGTTGAATGTCGACGGCGGCATGGTCATGTAGTATACTTCAAAAGGAGGTGAGAGAATGGCAAACGAAGTCTTGGATCGTGTGAAAAAAATTATTGTCGACAGGCTCAGCGTCGATGAAGATAAGATTAAAATGGATGCCACTTTCAAGGATGACCTTGGAGCGGATTCTTTGGATATCGTCGAGCTGATTATGGAATTGGAAGATGAATTTGATTTGGAGATTTCTGATGAAGATGCTGAGAAAATCAGCACCGTGGGTGATGTGGTTACATACATCAGCGAGCATCAGGGATAATTCTGTCAATTGATTCGGAACAGTCCCTGGCGCAAGCCGGGGCTTTCTGTTATCTAAAGGTCGTTGTACATGGCATGGGCCATGGGAACATTGGATTAGGACAGGCCGTCATGCGCTTCGCATTGGCGGCGTTGTGAAAATATCAGTCAATCGAGGTATTCGGACGGTGCGGCACTAAGGTGTCGACATTATTTTTTTTGGAGTAGGAGGTGACAATGTGACACACCGAGTGGTTGTGACTGGTTTAGGTGTCGTGACGCCAGTGGGCAATGATGTGCCAACCTTTTGGGAGAGCATTACCACGGGAAAGTCAGGCGTACGTGAAATCGATAGGTTTGATACATCTGATTATCCAACGAAGATTGCTGCGCTGGTGACAGATTTTGAACCGGAGCGCTTTATGGACAAGAAAGATTTGCGGCGTTTCGATTTGTTCACGCAGTATGCGCTCGCGGCTGCACACGAGGCGATTGCGCACGCAAAGCTTCAAATCGATGATGGCAACCGGGATCGGATAGGGGTTTATATCGGTTCAGGCATCGGTGGCATTGGGACAACCCTGAGCAACTACCGACTGTTGATGGAACGTGGACCAAAGCGTGTCAGTCCTTTTCTCGTGCCGATGATGATCAGTGACATGGCGACAGGGCAGGTGTCCATCACCTTCGGCTTGCGCGGGCCGAACAGTGCGCCTGTTTCAGCTTGCGCGACGGGGTCGCACGCCATTGGCGACGCGTTTAAAATCATTCAGCGCGGTGATGCAGACGCCATGATTGCTGGCGGGGCCGAAGCTGCTGTCGTCGACCTCGCAGTAGCTGGGTTCAGCAACATGAAGGCACTCTCAATGCGCAATGATGATCCGACACATGCAAGCCGTCCGTTTGAGAAAGATCGCGACGGATTCGTCATGGGTGAGGGCGCGGGCCTTTTGCTGCTTGAGTCGCTGGAATTCGCCAAAGCGCGCGGTGCGAACATTTTGGCGGAAGTGATTGGCTATGGGATGTCCGGCGACGCCCATCACGTCACTGCACCGGCGCCGGATGGAGATGGCGCAGTTCGCGTCATGCGGGCGGCCTTGCAGGATGCCGGTCTTGATGGAACCGAAGTCGATTATATCAATGCGCATGGTACGTCGACAGAGTTTAACGACCGCATTGAGACACTGGCGGTCAAACGCGTGTTTGGCGATCACGCTTATCGCCTGTGCATGAGCTCCATCAAGTCCATGACAGGTCACCTGTTGGGTGCCGCTGGCGGCGTTGAAGGCGCAGCGACGGTGAAGACGTTGGTGGAAGGCATCATACCGCCAACGACTAACTACGAAACACCGGATCCAGAATGTGATTTGGACTATGTTCCGAATACAGCGCGCAAGCGCGACGTCAAAGTGGCGATGTCCAACTCGTTCGGCTTTGGCGGGCACAATGCGTCTGTGGTATTTCGCAAGTTCGAAGAGGCGTAATGCTGTTCGTGTGGGCAATTCCTTTTAAGTAGGACGCCGTTTCGACGCTTTTTTAAAATTCCTTTTTAAAATTGATGTGCTCTGTGTAATATGAACATGAGAAGAGCCCTTGGCCTCGTCCAGGGCTTTTCTGCCATTCAGGGTTTTGAGGGACTGTCGGTTTCGAAAGCAAGATGCATGTTCGAAATTCATACGCATGTAATGGTCAAGTATGGTGTGATGTAAATTTGCATCGGTGGTTGCTTTTAAACAGGTCATGGCATGCATCTTTGGTTAGCGACCGCCCCTCAAAATCCCCGACAGGGAGAGACGGTAAGTGCAGACGAAGTGGGATGAACTACAGGTCGGTTTGGACGTCTTTTTTCAAGATGTCAATTTGCTGAAACAAGCTTTCACACATGCGTCGTACCGGAATGAACATCGCAAGGCGCAAATACAGGATAACGAACGATTTGAGTTCCTCGGGGATGCAGTCTTGGAGTTGTTGATCAGCGATTATTTATTCCACACATATCCGCACATGCCTGAAGGTGAGTTGACACGGATGCGCGCGGCGATTGTATGTGAGGCATCGCTGGTGATGTTTGCGCGGCGGTTGTCCTTTGACAAGTACATCCGGCTGGGGCGTGGGGAAGAGCGTTCCGGCGGGCGACAGCGACCAGCTTTGCTGGCGGACGTCTTTGAGGCATTCTTGGGGGCGCTTTATATAGATCAAGGGGTGGAACGTGTGCGCACGTTCGTCTATGCGCACCTGATACCGCATCTGAGTGATGCCAAAGTAGGTGTTGACTACAAGACGGCATTGCAAGAATGGGTGCAGCAGCGCATGGGGGTTCCCTTGCGTTATGTGATTGTGGAAGAGCGGGGGCCGGCGCATGCACGCGAATTTGTCGTGCATGTACAGGTAGGCGGCGAAGTGATGGGGATTGGCGCAGGGAAGTCCAAAAAAGAGGCTGAGCAGCAGGCGGCGGCCGCCGCTTTGAACGTGTTGACAGAGACTGCTGGCGAGGAGCAAAAAGCGGGTGTATCTCAAACAGATTGATGTCGTTGGATTTAAATCGTTCGCCGATAAAACCAAAATCGTGCTTGTGCCAGGTGTGACAGGGGTCGTTGGCCCCAATGGCAGCGGCAAAAGCAATATTGCCGATGCAATCCGCTGGGTTTTGGGTGAGCAAAGTGTGCGTAACTTGCGGGGCAGCAAAATGGAAGATGTCATTTTTGCTGGCAGTGATTTGCGACGTCCGACCAATTTGTGCGAAGTCTCTTTGACGCTGGACAACGAAGACCGGCACTTGCCGGTTGTATTCGATGAAGTCACCGTGACGCGGCGCGTTTTTCGATCCGGCGAAAGCGAATATTTCATCAATCGTCAGCCTTGTCGCTTGAAAGACATCCACGAACTGTTTATGGACACGGGGCTGGGGCGCGAAGCGTATTCCATCATTGGTCAAGGTAAAATCGAAGAGATGCTCTCCACGCGGCCAGAGGACAGGCGAGGGCCGTTTGAGGACGCCGCCGGCATTGTGAAATTTAAGCATCGGCGCCGGGAAGCAAAGCGCAATCTCGATGAGACAGAGGCGAACTTGGTTCGGGTCGAGGATATTCTCGCAGAACTCGAAGAACAAGTTGGTCCGCTTCGCGTTGAAAAAGAACGGGCTTTGCAGTATCGGGAGATTTCGGACGCGCTCGAAGAGGCGGATATCACACTGTTGGTTGTCGAGATCGACAAGTTGAATGACCGCTGGAAGCAGTCGATGACTGCTGTGGAACAAAGGGAGGCCGCGCGCGTAGCGGTTGAATCACAAATGGTCGAAGCGGAAGGCACCTGGCAGTCTGCGCGTCAAACGCTTGAGACCATCACACAGCAGGTAGAACAACTGCAGCAGCATTATGTGGAACTGGTCGAAGAGCGGCAGCGGCAACAGGGGGATTTGGCGCTCATCGAACAGCAACTCACCCACATGGAACAAACTCGTCAGACGCGAATTGCTCAAGAGGCTGAAAGCAAGCGGGAGTTGGAGCAAATTGCCGAGGTGTCCGCTGAGATGGAGGCGGCTTTGCAAGAGGCAGAGGCGAAGTTGCACTTGAAGTCAGGGGAACTTGAGGTGGCCGCTGACGGGACATTGGAAGCGGACAGGGCGCGTTTGGCCAGTGAGTTGGAGCAGTTAAATACTGAATACATCGAGGCCAATCACAATGCGGCGACGCTGCGAAATGAGCTGAAAATGCTCTCGGAGCAGTTGGATTCGGATGCGGGCAAACGGACGAAGTATGAACAGGACGAGGCCAAGTGGCGGACGCAAATTGCCGAGGCGCAAGCGCTGTGTGAGGAATTGGAGCGCAAAATTGCGGATCAGCAAACGGCTTTGGCGGCGTGCGCTGACACCATTCGCAGCTGTGACGAAGATTACGAACAGGCGATGACCAATGAAGCGCAGACTGTGACCGAATTGCACCAACTGAACGCCGATATCCAGTCACTCACGACGAGATTGGATTTGCTGCGCGATTTGGAAGAGGGATATGACGGTTATGCACTGGGCGTGCGCACGGTCATGCAACAAGCCGGACGGGGACGGTTGCAAGGGATTCAGGGGACCATTGCGTCCTTGATTCAGGTGCAAAAGCAAGTGGAAACGGCGGTGGAGACTGCGCTGGGCGGCGCGCTGCAAAATATCGTCGTCGATACCGAGGCAGATGCCAGAGCGGCCATCCAGTTATTAAAGCAGCGACAGGCTGGACGGGCGACGTTCATGCCGATAGATGTGGTGAAATCCAGGCGGCTGCGCGATGCAGACATCGCCAAGGTGGCATCGCACGAAGGATTTGTCGGTGTGGCCAGCGACTTGGTCGCCACAAAGCCCCAATTTGCCGATGTCGTGGAACATTTGCTTGGCAATGTCGTCATCGCAGACACTTTGGAGCATGCCAACGCCATCGCGCGTCTGTTGCAGTACAGGGTGCGCATTGTCACATACCAGGGAGACGTGGTGGCGCCGGGCGGCATCATGAGCGGCGGCCATCATCAACGCAAAGGGCCAGGGCTGCTTGGCAGGTCGCGCGAGCGTGCGGATGTCGAGGCGCGCTTGCGCGCGCAAAAAGAGCGGCAGGAAGCGCTGCAAAAGGAGCAGGCAGCGTGGCGGGCGAAAGTTTCGGAAGCGCAACAACGGCGCAAGCAGGCACAAGACCAGTTGGCGGCGATGATGGAGGAAAAACAGGGATTCGAGACCAGTCTGCGCGATGCGCGGTTTGCCCAATCGTCTGCCGAAGAGCGCTTGGCAGGCTTGGCTTGGGAATTTGACCAGTTGAAAACCGGCAAAGACGCATTTTTACAGCGGCAGACCGAAGCGCAAGCGAAATTGGCTGTGATTGAACAGGAACTGACCGACACATCGGAGCGAATTGTCACAAAGCGGCAGGCTTTGACCGATTTTGAGCGCAAGCAACAGGCGATGCAGGATAAATTGACAGGGCTGCGGATTGAAGTGGCCACACTCAAGCAGGAGCGGGATACGACACGCGCGCGTCTGCAGGAGTTTGTCGGCAGACGCGCCCGCTTGACGCAACAATTGAACACATGGGCGGATGAAATGGCGTCGCACAGCGAGCAAACTGCCCAGTTGCAAGCCAAGGCAGCGGCCGCATCGCAAAAGGTGACCGAGTTGGTCGATACCGTGGCAACCCGTTTGACTGATTTGGATCACGCTCGTCAAGCACGCCTTGAGCAGGAAGCAGAGATGCGGCGTCTGGAGGGGATTGTGAACACGCATCGTCATGCGGTGCGCGAAGCGGAGGAACTGCTGCATCGCGCACAAGTGGCTTCGGAGCGCGCCGACGCCGATTTGGCGCATGCATTGCAGAAGATGGGCGATGCGCATGGCATGACGTACGAATGGGCGAAATCGCGCTATCCGCTGACGACCAGCCTCGACACGTTGGAACGCGAAGTGAAAAAAATGCGTCAGTCGCTGGCTGCCTTGGGCGAGGTCAATTTGGGCGCAATCGACGAGTTTGCTCGGTTGTCTGAGCGGGTGGAATTTCTGACACAACAACACGATGATCTGGTGAGCGCCAAAGAGAAGCTGAATGAACTCATCGCGCAAATCGACGAAGAGATGTCCAAGCGGTTTATGGAGGCGTTCACGCAGATTCAGAGAGAGTTTTCCCGGGCTTTTCAACTGCTCTTTAACGGCGGTGAGGCCAATTTGCAGTTGACTGCGCCGGATGATCCGTTGACGACAGGCATTGAAGTGATTGCCAAACCGCCTGGCAAGCGACTGCAAAACTTAAATCTCCTGTCGGGTGGCGAACGCGCGCTGACGGCGATGGCGCTGTTGTTTGCGATATTGCGCGTGCGCCCCGTGCCGTTTTGCGTGTTGGACGAAGTGGAGGCGGCATTGGACGAGGCCAACGTTGCGCGCTTTGCGCAACAATTGCGCACGTTTGCCGATGAGACGCAGTTTATCGTCATTACGCACCGACGCGGGACGATGGAAGAGGCGGACGCGTTATACGGTGTAACGATGCAGGAATTTGGCGTTTCATCGCTGGTCAGTGTACGCTTGACAGATGATTTGGATTTTGAGACCGCTTGATGCTTCAGGACATCACCCTGTTGCATCGCGCGCGTTTTTGTACGTCATAGAAATCATTGCGCAGGGGGGGCTTATCACATGGGCCTGTTTGATCGCTTTAAGAAAGGACTGCAGAAATCTCGTTCTTCACTCGTCGAGCGTTTGGGCGGCATTTTTAAATCTCGCAAACTGGACGAGTCGGTGTACGAAGAGATGGAGGAGGCGTTTATTGCCGCAGACATGGGGGTGGAAACGGCGCTGGCGCTGGTCGATGAAGTGCGCGCGCTGGCGAAGCGCAACCGGATCGAAAATGCCGAGGATTTGCCGCCGTTGATGGTGGAGGCCATGCGCCACATCCTCGAGGAGACGCCAAGTGAGATGAACTGGGCGAAAGAGGGGCCGACGCTGGTTTTGGTCGTCGGTGTCAACGGTGCAGGCAAGACGACAAGCATCGGTAAGTTGGCGCACCATTATTTAGAGGACGGCAAACGCGTGCTGTTGGCGGCGGCTGATACGTTTCGCGCGGCGGCCATTGAGCAGTTGCTGGCCTGGGGGGAACGCGCTGGCTGTGATGTGGTTCGGCACAGCCAGGGGGCGGATCCGGCCGCTGTCATCTTCGACGCCATTCAAGCGGGGAAGGCGCGCAATGTCGATATCATCTTGTGTGATACGGCGGGGCGTTTGCAGAACAAATCACATCTGATGGCCGAACTGGCGAAAATACATAAAGTGGCCATGCGGGAATTGCCGGGCGCGCCACATGAGGTGTTGCTCGTGCTGGATGGCACAACAGGGCAAAACGGTTTGAGTCAGGCGAAAGTGTTTAAGGAAGTCGTGGATGTCACGGGCATCATTGTGACCAAGCTCGACGGCACGGCCAAGGGGGGCATTGTCTTGCCCATCGTGCATGAGCAGGGCATTCCGGTGAAATGGATTGGCCTTGGCGAGCAAATGGATGATTTGCAGCCATTTGACGCCCAAGCGTTCGCCGAGGCGGTTTGTCGCCCTTAAATTGAATGGGCGCAGGACGCATGGCAGATGACTGTTTAAGGTGTAAAGGAGATGTACTTGACAGTGTCCGGAACACCAGATAATATGGGAGAGGTCACACGGATTGGTGACTTGTACGATTTCTATGGTGCATTTTTGACGAACCGACAACGTGAGATCATGGAAATGTATCACGTGGAAGATTGGTCGCTTGGTGAAATTGCGCAGTCGTTGCAAATCAGCCGTCAAGCGGTACACGACCAACTTCGTCGCGCGGCGGATCAACTTGAGCAATACGAAGCGGTATTGCAACTGGCGAGCATGGCACAGCGACAGCGCGATGCTTGGCAGAAGGTGATGCTTGTGTGGGCGAAGACGGAAGCGTTGTTGGCTGATGACGCAAAGACAAGAATGGAACAAGCACTCCGGGATTTTGCCGAAACGCTTGCGGGCTTGACAGGAGGTGATGCAGGTGCTTGAAGGACTGTCGAGTAGTTTGCAAAAGGCGCTGGGCAAGTTGCGCAGCAAGGGCAAATTGACGGAAAACGATGTGCAAGAGGCGATGCGGGAAGTTCGTCTGGCGCTCTTGGCGGCTGATGTGAACGTCAAGGTCGTCCGCGATTTTGTCGCGCGCGTGCGTGAGCGCGCAGTTGGTCAGGACGTGCAAAAAAGTCTCACACCTGGTCAACAAGTGGTCAAAATCGTCTACGAGGAACTCACCGAATTGATGGGTGGCACGCAGTCGAGGATTCAGATGGCTGCCAAACCGCCAACGGTCATCATGTTGGTCGGGTTGCAGGGCGCTGGTAAAACGACAGCCATTGCCAAGCTCGCGCTGTCTTTCCGTCAGCATCAGCATCGTCCATTACTGGTTGCGGCAGACGTTTATCGCCCGGCTGCAATAGATCAATTACACGTACTTGGACGTCAAGTCGAAGTCCCGGTTTTTGATATGGGCACGAGCCACAATCCCGTAGACATCGTTCGCAACGGGATGCAAGAGGCGGAGCGCCAGGGCGCGGATATCGTGCTTGTGGATACCGCTGGACGCTTACATATCGACGAGGGATTGATGACTGAACTCGAAGATATGAAAGCAGCCATTCAGCCCATGGAAGTGCTGCTGGTCGTCGATGCGATGACGGGTCAGGATGCGGTTCATGTCGCAGAGACATTTCACGAGCGATTGGGTGTCACAGGCATCATTTTGTCCAAGCTGGACGGCGATGCGCGCGGCGGCGCGGCACTGACCGTGCGCCAAGTCACAGGCTGCCCAATCAAGTATGTGGGACTGGGAGAAAAGGTTGACGGTCCACTTGAACCGTTCCACCCGGACCGACTCGCATCGCGGATTCTCGGCATGGGGGATGTTTTAAGCCTCATTGAGCGCGCGCAGGAAAAGTTCGATATGGACAAAGCGCAGGAAATGGAAGAGCGCATGCGCTCAGCCAATTTCTCGCTCAATGACTTCCAAGAGATGTTCCGCCAGGTGCGCAACCTGGGTCCTTTGGATCAAGTGCTCAAGATGATTCCAGGCATGAACAAAATGAAGGGCATTGAGAACGTAGATCTCAACGACAAGCGTTTTGTTCGCATGGATGCCATTATTTCGTCAATGACGGAAGCCGAGCGGCTCGACCCGAAATTGATGAATGCCAGCCGTCGGCGCCGCATTGCCAATGGCAGTGGTACGACGGTGCGCGACGTCAATCAATTGTTGAAGCAGTTTGAGCAGACGCAAGAGATGATGAAGCGGGTATCTGGCATGGGCAAAAAGTTCGGCCGCAAGGGCGCGATGAACGCCCTCAAGTCGATGGGCGGCATCAAAGACGCCGCTGGATTGGCAAATATGGAAGAGGCATTTCAAAACAAGGTGTCGTCGCAGGAGCCACGAAAGCGACAGCACCGCGCGAAAAAGAAGCGCAGATAAAATTATTTGGAGGTGGTCTTCGTGGCAGTAAAAATTCGTTTAAAGCGTATGGGTGCAAAAAAACGTCCGTTCTACCGTGTTGTGGTTGCAGAGTCAAGCTCGCCGCGCGATGGTCGATTTGTTGAAGAGATCGGCACGTACAATCCGTTGACGGATCCAGAGAAAGTCAACATCAACGAAGATCGTGCGCTTTACTGGTTGGGCACAGGCGCGCAACCCTCTGACAAAGTTCGCTATTTGTTCTCCGCAGAAGGAATTATGAAGAAGTTTCACGAACAAAAATTACAGAAGTGAACTGTGGGCGGCCGTGTGCCGCCCTTCGGAGTGATCTGATGTGAAAGAATTGGTCGAGTACTTGGTGTGCGCTTTGGTTGAACATCCGGATGCAGTCCAAGTGAGTTTGACAAATGACGAAAACGCAGTGACATGTCACGTCGTCGTGCATGCCGAAGACGTTGGACGCATCATTGGACGGCAGGGGCGGATTGCCAAAGCCATTCGGAACGTTGTAAGCGCTGCGGCCTATCGCCAAGGCAAAAGAGTGTTTGTCGACATTCAGTCGTGATGAGAAAGGACGATTTTGTTGGATATTCGTCAGCCAGTCGCGGTCAAACTGATTTTGACCGAAGGTACGAAGCAGCAAATTCTGCAAGAACAAAGACGTCAAATCGAGCAAGTGATGAACGAGCTAGAACAGTTGGAATCACAAGGTCGTGAAGCTTTACAGCAGGCGATGGCCCAAGGCGGGGATTTTGCCCAACAGGTTCGCCAACAGCTGGAGAATGAGAAGAACACGCGCGAACAGCGGCGTGAAGAACTGTTTCAACAGATGCAGCAGATTCAGCAGATGGAACTGGGCGCCGAAATTCAAAATATGACGGTTGAAACAGTTGTCAGCGTGAAACCAGGCGACGATTGGTCTAAAGTCCTGCTGGGCGCTGAAATCATTGTTCGCGATGGCGTGATTCAAGAGATTCGTCAAAACGGGCAAGTTGTTGAGCAGTAACGGGTTATACAGCAGTTTGTAGGAACCTGCAATTCGTCAGTGTTTTGCAAAATTCCTGTTGTTTGTGGTCAAACTGCGCCATTCATTTTGCAAAACGCTCATTTGAAAAGGTTCAGCACTCCGTGTTGAGCCTTTTTACGTGGAGGGAAGATGTTGAGCGATTACTTTACTGTAGGTGTGATGACAAAGCCACATGGATTGCGTGGCGAGATGAAAGTTTTTCCGCGGACCGACTTTGCGTCCAAGCGATTTTCCGCGGGTGCCAAGTTGCATATTCGCCCGGTTGGTGGAACACCGATTGCCCAAGTGGAAGTGCAATCTGGCCGCAGGCAAAATCAGATGTGGATTGTCAGCTTTAAAGGGCTGCAGTCCATTCATGATGTGGAACGGTGGAGAGGGATGGAACTCTGTGTGCCAGAAACCGAATTGGAGCCATTGCCGGAGGGGAGCTACTACATTCATCAACTGGTTGGTTTGGAGGTTCACACAGATGATGGAAAGTTGCTTGGCAAACTGACAGATGTGTTGACGCCGGGTGCCAATGACGTATACGTGGTCCGCTCCAAGCAGTATGGTGAAGTGTTGCTGCCGGCGATTCCGGAATGCGTGTTGGCGGTCGATTTGGCCAGTGCGCGCATGACGGTTCATCTGATGCCGGGGCTCTTGGGCGAAGAAGAATAAAGAAGCGCTTGTTTTTCCGGCGATGAGTAGATGTAGTACAAACCCACGGCGATGTTCAGGATGAGGTGTTTTGTCAGGGCAATGTCACTTGAAATATTTGTTTTGAGCCTGTTTCCGCAAATGTTTGCCGGCGTGCTGGGTGAGAGCATGATGAAGCGCGCCTTGCAAAGCGGGGCGGCGAGCGTGAATTGCATCGATTTTCGCGCGTACGCAACAGATCGGCACCACACGGTGGATGACACACCGTTCGGCGGAGGTGCAGGCATGTTGCTCAAGCCAGAGCCGCTGTTTGCAGCGATGGAAGACATTGAGCAGCAACACGGACATGTCGATCCGCCCGCAGGACGCGTCATTCTCCTTTCCCCGCAGGGACGAAGGTTTACGCAGGATGTAGCAAAGGAATATGCGCAAGCAAGCCGATTGGTTTTTTTGTGTGGACATTATGAAGGATTTGATGATCGCGTTCGGCAGCATTTGGTGACCGAGGAGCTGTCGCTTGGCGACTTCGTCATGACGGGCGGCGAGATCGCCGCGATGGCTGTGCTGGATGCTGTGATTCGTCTGTTGCCTGGTGTACTGGGCAATGCCGATTCCCTGACAGATGAATCGCACACAGGGGGAATGCTGGAGTATCCGCAATATACCCGCCCAGCCTCCTTTCGCGGCATTGACGTACCTCCGACATTGTTGTCGGGGAATCACCAACTGATCGCGACATGGCGCGCCAAACACGCGTTGTATCGCACGTGGAAGGAGCGGCCTGACTTATTGCGAGATCTGCCTCTGACGGCAGTGCAAAAAGGGTGGTTGTCCCAGTTTGAAAACGGCGATTTCAGCGAGATCGATGTGCGGTAAAATCGAGTTTGGTTGTCTGGCAAATCGTCAGGTTATGGTACCCCCTATGCGATGAGTGGCCCTGGGAGCGTGTATGCGCTTGTCAATGGGACTATAGCAGGCGCATATTTATTGGCTGTATCCCGGGGAAGGAGCGCCTGCTATAGCCATTTTATCGTATGGCCACGACGAGCAAATCGTTCACACAGGTTTATTGTGGAGCGGCGGCTTGGCCACTTTGGGTGTTTTTTGGTTTCACCCACAAACTTCAGTAACGGAAACTGAGTCCGCCGTCCACGGTTAGAAACTGCCCGGTAATTTGATTCGCGTCATCAGACGCCAGAAACAAAACTGCAGCTGCAATGTCGTCTGGTGTCTGAACGCGACCCATCGGCAGCCTGTGTCCCTCTGTTTCCACCCAATTGTCGGGCATCCCTTGTTGCTGCTGGACGGCCATTTCCCCTTCGGTCGCAACCCAGCCTGGGTGGACGCAGTTCACACGTATTTTATGTTTGGCAAATGTCCGAGCAAGGTTGCGGGTGAGCGTGGCCACGCCGCCTTTTGAGGTCGAGTAGGCAAACAACTCTGGAGTGCCGCCAAACGTATTGAGCGAGCCGATGTTGATGATGGCACCGGAGCCTCTTCGAATCAGGGCTGGAACCGCAACCTGGCAAGTGTGGAACACGCCTTTTAAGTTGACGTCCATGATCTGATCCCACAAGGCATCCGTGGTATCCGCCAATGTGGCTCGCGGGAAGATGCCTGCGCAGTTCACCAGAATATCAAGCCCGCCAAAGCGCTCCTCTGCCAGAGAAACCGCTCTTTCCAGATCAGCGGTTTGACGCACGTCAACTTGTGCGAATTCGACCTTTTTCCCTGCTTGCTGCCATTCGCTTGCAAGCTGTTCTCCTTTTGGCGATACATCGCAGATGACGACCGCCGCCCCGTTCTCTGTGAAACGATCTGCAATGGCCTTGCCGATTCCACTTGATCCGCCTGTGATCAGTGCAACTTTTCCAGATAGAGGATAGTTCATATCAAATCACCCGTTTCTGATTGATTAAGCTGATATGTTGACGATTGCAGCGCTTCATGGCACTGGTCGTCATATTGAAATGGAGCAAAGTTCGGTCAATCAAGCAGCGCAGTATGACAGCGATGCCTGAATTTTAAGTTCTGGCATATTCATGCTACTCTGAAAGTGTAATATGAACAATATACATGTCATACTCGATCCGATTTAATTTTGCAAAACATTCGCGCATTGAGTGGTTTACAGGTTTGACGTCAACTAGTGGTATAGCGGCAAGGGAGATGAATTGTACCGTGAAGGAACATCCGATCTTAACTTCACTTTTTCATTCCGAACATGACGACTTATATGAGATTCCAACGCACGCGCCTGGACCGAGTGGTTCACTTCCCCTCTCGCCAGAGATGCTAAAGACTTGGGCGAGTGGTGACTTGTTTGGTCTATCACAAAATGTCGGTATGGGATGGGAACCAGGCAAGGTTCTGGGTAAACATATTTTGATGATGAGCACACAAGGTGGCATTCGCAAGCCGGATGGCACGCCTGCGGCATTGGGTTATCACACAGGGCATTGGGAAATTGGCCTGCTTTTGCAAAGCGCTGCCGAAGAGTTTAGGCGTCTTGGCGCGGTGCCCTATGCGGCTTACGTCAGCGATCCTTGCGACGGGCGCTCTCAAGGCACAACAGGCATGTTTGATTCTTTGCCATACCGCAATGACGCCGCGCTGGTCATGCGACGCTTGATTCGATCCCTGCCGACGCGCAAGGCCGTCATGGGGGTGGCCACTTGTGACAAAGGTCTGCCTGCCACCATGATTGCGCTTGCTTCGATTGGCAAATTGCCTGGCATTATTGTGCCTGGCGGGGTGACTTTGGCCCCGGAAAATGGCGAGGACGCAGGGAAGGTTCAAACCATCGGAGCGCGTTATACCCATCATGAAATCACGTTGGAACATGCTGCTGAAGTCGCCTGCCGCGCCTGTGCGACGCCAGGCGGCGGCTGTCAATTTCTCGGCACTGCGGCTACGGCGCAGGTGGTTGCGGAAGCGCTCGGCATCTCCATTCCGCATTCAGCGCTCGCACCCTCTGGCGAACCGATTTGGCAAGAGATGGCGGTCCAATCGGCCCGTGCGCTGCTTCAATGTGTGCAAAACGGACTCGGCATGTCAGATGTACTGACAGACGCATCCGTCAAAAACGCGATGGTCTTGCATGCGGCGTTTGGCGGATCGACCAATTTGCTTCTACACATTCCGGCCATTGCCCATGCCGCTGGTCTGCAAATTCCGACCGTGGAGGATTGGCAAGCTGTAAATCGCGCAGTGCCGAGGTTGGTCAGCGTGTTGCCAAATGGTCCGGTGGATCATCCCACCATTCGCGTGTTTTTGGCTGGCGGTGTACCGGAAGTCATGCTTCATTTAAGGTCACTTGGCTTGCTTGACACCAGCGTGAAAACGGTATCAGGCTGTACCTTGGCTGATGTACTGGATTGGTGGGAAACATCGGAGCGGCGCGACAAGGTGCGAAAACGGCTTGAAGAGGTGGATGGGGTCCAGCCGCAGGATGTGATTATGGATCCCGCGACGGCCAGAGCACGGGGGTTGACATCAACGGTCACATTTCCAGTCGGCAATATTGCGCCGGAAGGGTCGGTGATCAAATCCACGGCCATCGATCCCAGCATCGTGGATGAAGATGGGGTTTATCGCCATACAGGCAAAGCGAAAGTGTTTACAAGTGAACGGGATGCGATTGCCGCCATCAAGGAAGGGCGGATCGAACCATATGACGTAATGGTTCTGATTGGGCGGGGGCCGTCAGGAACGGGGATGGAAGAAACATATCAGCTGACGTCCGCCTTAAAACATCTGCCGTTTGGCAAACATGTTGCCTTGGTGACCGATGCCCGTTTTTCGGGCGTGTCAACCGGGGTGTGCATTGGCCACGTCGGGCCGGAAGCGCTTGCCGGCGGTCCAATCGGCAAGCTGCAGGACGGGGATATGGTGGAGATTGTCGTTGATCGAAACCATTTGCATGGTCGGGTGAATTTTGTCGGCTGCGACGACGTTTTGTTCGATCCGGCGGAAGGAGAAAAGATCCTCAGCATGCGCAACCCGCATCCGCATTTGGCGCCAGATGACGATTTGCCGGATGACACTCGGCTGTGGGCTGCGCTGCAATCTGTGAGCGGCGGTGCATGGAAAGGAGCAGTATATGATGTGGATCGGATCATCGAAGTGTTGGAGGCTGGGAAAAAGGCATTGGGGATGGAGTAAAGGCATACATCAATGATTTAGTTGGGGCGCTAGCTTCTTTGCTCAATCTAAATTGGCACCTTGGTTCTACGCCATCCGCGATGTTCTGATTGACTTGTATTTTTACAATGACGCAGTCGATATCAGATGCATCGCGGATGGTGGCCAAAGTGTTCATAAAAAACGTTGAAAATCATGTTTGACATCTAGGCACAGGGGTGATATATTACTCGATGTCGCTTCGAGCGCTTCTCTTTCGATTCCGACCGATATATCCCGTCACATCAACGTTTTCTTCACTTGGTTTCCAGGTTTCGAAAACCTAAATGGTTGACAACGAACTTCGCTTCGTGATATATTGCTTGAGCTGCTTCGACAGAAGCTGCATTGAATTGGTACCTTGAAAACTAAACACACAGCCACGCCTTGAGCGATTGAAACGTGGGCAACCACGAAAAGCAAGACAACATTTGTTGAGAGTTTGATCCTGGCTCAGGACGAACGCTGGCGGCGTGCCTAATACATGCAAGTCGAGCGGACTT
>NZ_JBHUCX010000091.1:0-1059 GCF_042678105.1 Alicyclobacillus fodiniaquatilis | reverse complement strand
AGGAACATCGCTGTTTCAACCATTATTTGCGGATTTTCCAGTGGATTCTTGCGGGAAATTCCGCTTTGTCCCTGTTTTCGTCACCTCAATGCCGAGAGGCTATTCTATATCAAAAAATATTAATAGATTTTACCGAATGCTATTGAACTATAGGTTGCGATAGTTCAACAAGAGCTCCAACCGAAATGTGTATGTTTATTCTTAAATATGTATAAACACGTCCCCGTTCATCCATTTGTTTGCTTTACCTCTTCACGTATCTATACAACGTTGGTCGAGACACATTCAACATCGCAGAAACATCGTCTATCGGAATGCTATGGTCGGCTAATAATTTTTTCGCTCGTTCAATCTTTTTCTCATCCATCGCTCTGGGGCGACCACCTTTACGACCCCGGGCGCGCGCAGCAGTTAAACCAGCATTTGTACGTTCGCGAATGATTTCGCGTTCGAATTCGGCCAAAGCGCCAAACACGTGAAAAATGAGTTTTCCACCTGGTGTTGTTGTGTCGATATTCTCTTGAAGACTCCGGAACCCGATACCCCTTTCACTCAAATCAGTCACAACTTCGATTAGATGCTTGAGGGACCGTCCTAGCCGGTCTAACTTCCAAACAACCAATGTGTCACCGTTACGTAAATACTCCAGTGCATCATCAAGACCAGGCCGCCGATGCCTTTGAGCCACTGGACACGTCTTCATAAATTCGTTCGCACCCAGCTCCACTCAGGGTGTCCTTCTGCAGCTCAAGGTGTTGATCTTGAGTCGATACACGGGCATAACCAATTAACATACCGGTTCCTCCCTTGCTTTCAGGTGATCGCACCATTTTTCCGTCTACTATTTCTATGTCATCCTGGAACATCTTTCGATTATATCAAAACTCGTGTGTGTCATATATATTGATATTTTGTTTTTGAGATGAATTTTGATGCGTGTAAATCGGCAAACTACTTAGGGGCTGCTGAATGATCTATGCAACGGCACTGTTGATGGCAAAATCCAGTGCGATGAGTTCGGAGAGTATGAGACAAAAAAGAAACCGTAGCCTCTTCTCA
>NZ_JBHUCX010000090.1:0-890 GCF_042678105.1 Alicyclobacillus fodiniaquatilis | reverse complement strand
TAGTCATAATGAACGAGGCCGGCCCCATTTCGTAAGCACGTGGGTTACACTGAATTTGGGATAACCAGTGCAGAGCCACAATACGAAAAGGAGCCGGTTATAGTGAAGAATAACACAAAATTCGTAGGTTTAGATGTATCAAAGGACACAATTGCCATTGGAATTGCCGACACAGGCCGGGAAGCGCCGAGATTCCACGGTACCATCGCCAATACGCCAGAGGCAGTCCGCAAACTCATTGGAAAGTTAGGGAGCGACGCACAACTGGAGGTTTGCTACGAAGCGGGGCCAACGGGATATGGATTGTACCGCCAACTTCATTCAATGGGTATCACGTGTATCGTGGTGGCTCCATCACTCATTCCAGTTCGTCAGGGGGATCGTGTAAAGACGGATCGACGTGATGCACTGCGCTTGGCTCAACTGTTGCGAGCAGGAGAGCTCACACCAGTGTGGGTGCCTGGCGAGGAAGATGAAGCACTGCGAGATCTTGTTCGAGCGCGAGAAGACGCCAAAAAAGATCAATTGGCGGCACGTCATCGCCTGCTCAAGTTCCTATTGCGTAATGGTATCTATGCGCCACAAGGAACAAAAAATTGGACGACAAAACATCGGAAATGGCTTGATAGCCTTAAGTTTGAGAACCGTGCATTAAGTGTTGTACTTCGTGAGTACCTGCATCACCTCGACGAAATTACAGGAAGAATTGAGCGATTGGAGCAAGAAATTCATACACAGGCCACGGAGAGTCAACATGCACCTGTGATTCAGGCATTACAAACACTACGCGGTGTTGCAGAAATTATCGCAACTTCCTTGGTAGCGGAAATCGGGCAATTTTCTCGATTTCAAAGCCCACGCCAATTGATGGCATATGCAGGTCTGGTTCC
>NZ_JBHUCX010000089.1:621-62154 GCF_042678105.1 Alicyclobacillus fodiniaquatilis | reverse complement strand
AGCGTTACTGGTTGGCTTGGACTGAGCCTTCAGGACATAACGTAGGCGGGTTGCGCCATGCGTGTTCTGAGAAGCCCCTGCCTTTAGGCATGGGGAGTGGTCACTTTGGCGGCGCGTGGAACTTTGAACATCCGACTGGCCATTATGGCACATTTTCGACGGCGTATCTCGGGCTTCATCAAGTGCTCAAACCAGATGGTTTGTATCGCAGTCTCAACAGAGGTTTGGCATGTACCGCTGGCATGTGATGGACCCCATTCGTTTCGAAGAGGATTTGCAGGTCACAATTCAGGCGCTGGGCTGGCGTTCGGGGGGCAGGTACTTGCCTTTGCAGGACGATATTGCCTCTGTCGCTTTCTGGTATCAGGCGGAGCCGCACAATCCATATCCTTTGCTTCCTGACAAAGACAGTTTGGAAGTCATTTGAATCGGACATAATTTCCCGCACCGAGGGCTTCATATGACCCTCGGTTGCGGAATTTTGTTTTGACAGTGGGCATATGTGAGAGGGCACGGCAGTATGTAAAGAGATTTCTTCGAGGAGGAAGAGACCATGACTGATGCAATTGACCAGTTATATACTTCCAACCAACAGAGAACTTTTGCGGGTGATGCGACAGAGGCTGCTTTTTTACTTGGCGGCATCGGAACGGGGAATGTTTCCATCGGCGCACGGGGCGAGTTTCGCGACTGGGAATTGTTCAACACGCCGGGAAAAGGAAAGATGCTTCCGAACACTTTTTTCTCTATCTGGACAAAAAAGAAGAATGAAGAAGCAGTGGCGAAAGTGTTGGAGTCGAGACTCACAGCGCCGCACGCCCTTTCTCATGGTTACCATCCCATCACTGCGGCAGGATTGCCGCGAATGAAGAAGTCGGTATTGGATGGCAAGTACCCGGTTGCCGAGATCAAATTCGAAGATGATGATTTGCCAGTACAGGTGGAATTGGAGGCATATACACCGCTGGTTCCGCTCAACCCTGACGATTCAGGCATACCCGGCGCTTATCTGACCTATCGAGTGACGAATGTATCGGACTCGACAGTGGAAACCACCATCGTTGGTTCGCTTATCAACCCTGTTGGCGGCATCACCTACGACAAGTTCGGAAATTTACATCCAGAGATGCCATGCGGACAAAACCTGAATGTGTTCAGGCAACAAAATGGCCTGTCCGGTCTGTACATGCATTCTGCGAAGCATCCCCATCATGACTTGCATTTCGGCAATATGAGCCTTGTGACACCCAATCCCAATGTGACCTATAAGCGGGCATGGCTGCGTGGCGCCTGGTACGATTTCTTGCAGGAGTTTTGGGACGATTTTTGCGAAGATGGCCGTTTGACAGATCTCGGCTACGAAACGAACAGCGAGGAACATAAAACAGATACGGGGTCGCTGGGTGTGTACGAGACCATCGCCCCTGGAGAAACGAAATCGTTCGTATTTATTTTATCCTGGTATTTTCCGAATCGAATCAACGGTTGGTATGAGCATGTGCGCGTAAAAGCGCCTGGCAGGGAGATTGCCCGCAATCGTTACGCGGCGCGTTTTGACAGTTCGTGGGCGGCTGCCGAATATTTGCTGGTTCATTTTGCGAGATTGCGGGAGCAGACGTTTTGTTTTCGCGATGCGTTATTCTCGAGTACGCTGCCGGGCTATGTCGTGGATGCGTTGGCTGGCAATATGCCCGTGCTTCGCAGTACGACCTGTTTTTGGTTGGCAGACGGTCGTTTTCTCGGTTTTGAAGGCTGTTTTGATGATCTTGGCTCCTGCGAGGGATCTTGTACACACGTATGGAACTACGCGCAAACGCTGGCGTTTTTATTTCCTACACTTGAACAGAATATGCGACGCACTGAATTTTTGGAGGAAGTCGATGATTCCGGGAAAATGGCGTTCCGAGCGATGCGCATGTTTGATTGTGTTTGGATGTGGGGCGGAAAAGTCGCGCCTGCTGCGGCCGACGGGCAGTTAGGCACCATTATGCGGGCGTACCGGGAGTGGAAGCTCTCCGGAGATGACGCTTTCCTAAAGGCGTTATGGCCGCAAATCAAAAAAGCGATGGATTTCGCTTTTGTACAGTGGGATCACGACGGAGATTTTGTGTTGGAAGATGAGCAGCACGTCACCTATGATATCGAATTCTATGGCGTCAATTCACTGACGGGCGCATTTCTGCTCGGCGCTTTGAAAGCAGCCGCTCAAATGGCGAGTCATCTGGGAGATGACACTTCGGCTCGTGCGTATGAGGACGCTTTTGACAAGAGTTCACGCAGGCTGGAGGAGTTGTCTTGGAACGGTGAGTACTACGTGCAACAGCTTGACGACGTAGACAAGTATAAGTATCAATACGGCCGCGGTTGTTTGTCGGATCAGTTATTAGGGCAGCAGCTTGCGCATGTGTATGGGCTTGGTTATCTGCTCGACCCTGAACATGTGCAAAAGGCCATTCACGCCGTGTACCAGTACAACTTCAAGACTGATTTTACGCGTCATGCAAATTGCCAGCGCACATATGTCCTGAATGATGAAAAAGGGCTGCTGCTCTGTTCGTGGCCGCATGGAGAAAGACCGAAATTGCCGTTCGTCTATTCGGATGAGGTCTGGACTGGAATCGAATATCAAGTGGCGACCCATTTGATATATGAAGGATTTATAGATGAAGGATTGAGCATTGTGAAGGCGGTGCGCGAGCGTCAGGATGGGTATCGGCGCAATCCTTGGAACGAGGTGGAGTGTGGCCACCACTACGCTCGCTCCATGTCCAGTTGGGGTCTGCTCATCGCCTTGAGTGGATTTAGCTGCGACATGGTAAAGAAAGAGATGCGTTTCGATCCCGTCATCAACCGTGATGATTTCACTACTTTCTGGAGCACTGGCCGCGGATGGGGCACTTATCACCAACATCGGGACGCCGCAAGCGGCGAATATGAATGCAGTGTTGACGTCCATTACGGCGATATGAGCGGTGTCCGTGTTCATGCCTGTGGGAAGACGTTTCTCCTGTGACAAAACCTACGCAGACAAACTACTTTCTGGAGGAATTGAAGGAGGTAAGCTAGACCATGACCGTCATGGACAAGTTTAAAATGGAAGGTTACTGTTCCATCGTAACTGGCGGCGCAACCGGGCTTGGAAATGCGATGGCGAAGGCTTTTGCAGAGATGGGATCAAACATCGTGATCGCAGATTTGGATGGCGCAAAGGCTGAGCAGGCGGCAGCGGAGATTCGGTCAGAAAAAGGCGTGCAAGTGCTGGTTGTGCAAGCGGATGTGACGAAAATGGCGGATGTCGATCACGTCGTCGCAGAAGCGGAAAACACTTTTGGCAAAATAGATGTTCTATTAAATAATGCGGGCATTGTTCGGAACGCAAAGGCGGAGGAGATGTCATACCAAGATTGGAATGACGTCATCAATGTGAATTTAAACGGCGTATTTCTCATGTCGCAGGCCGTCGGGCGCGTCATGATCCTGCAAAAAAGAGGATCCATCATCAACATTTCTTCGATGTCGGGCATCATTGTGAACACACCGCAATGTCAGTGCGCCTACAACGCTTCTAAGGCAGCGGTTATTGCGCTGACGAAAAGCTTGGCGGCAGAGTGGGCGAATCACGCGGTGCGAGTCAACACCATTGCGCCGGGGTACATGAAAACAGAATTGACGCGGAAATTCTTTGAGAATGGCGGCGGCATGACAGACAAATGGATGGAAATGACGCCCATGGGCAGACCGGGGGTGCCCGAAGATTTAGGGGGCATCGCGGTTTATCTGGCATCAGAGGCTTCATCTTACGCGACCGGCGGCGTGTTTGTGGTCGACGGTGGATATACGGTTTTGTAGTTGCTGGCGTTGGCGTTCAAGTCGTTTTCAAGTCGTTCACGTAGAAACGAAGGTTGGAAACAGCCGTCGTTTCTACGTGGTTGGATGATTCAGACGATTCTAAACGTAGTGTTGACTTTCTCTAGGCGTGTAGATATAATTCGGTGGTAATACCTCCTACTTATAGACGTGATCGCGTGTACTTCATCTTACTCAAACAATGAGGTGTTTATATGAAAATTGCTTGTCAGACGATTGTATGGGGGAGCGAAAGGCTGTTTTCAGACTATCTTGGCATCCTCAAGGAAGTTGAAACGCTCGGCTTTCAAGGTGTTGAGACAAATTTGCGCGCGTTGGAAAATGCGCGGGATGCGATTCAACCATTTCTTGCGGAAAGGGACCTGGTGATTCTCTCTGCGCACACCAATATCGTGGAGTTGGTGGATAATCCAGAGCGGCAGCAACAAGTCCTGCAACTACTTCCTGAACTCGGTGTTCAATACCTGCTTATCAGTAGTCCTCATGATTCCACGGTAGAAGATTTCCAACGGTTTGCCGCAACTTTGAACGCTTTTGGCGCCGAGGCGAAAGCGAAGGGCATTCAAGTCTGTTTTCACAATCACAATTGGGAATTGCAAGACGATTGTCGCTTGCTCAATACGCTGGTTGAAAATACCGATGCGGACGCGTTGGGGCTCGCTGCAGATTTAGGATGGGTGATGCGTTCAGAAACGACCGTAGAACATTTCTTATCTCAGTTTGGCAATAGGTTGAAGTATATGCACATCAAAGATGTGCGAGACGGAGAATGGACCGAATTAGGTACAGGAGAACTGCAACTGGATGAAGTGCTGCCGCTGATTTCAGCCATGAATCTGCCGTGGTTGGTCGTTGAGCAGGACACGACAAACAAACGTCCCATGGAGAGCATGCGCATCAGTTTTGAATATTTAAGCGCGCAGACAGCAAGTCTTTGAAGCGAAAACGATACTACTTTGTCTGTTTGAAAAATGGAGAGTCCATTTCGGATGGGGGATTGACGTGAATAAGATAGCGTCTTTCACAAGAAAAGTCGAGATGTTGCGCGACGTGATCGCCGAATTACAGGCCGAATCATTGATGTTGAGCAGTCAAGTGACGACGAGTTGGCTGACCGGGGCGCGTTCATTTGTGAATATGGCTGCGGATGCAGCTTGTTTCAAGGTGATGGTGACGCCAGAGCGGGTCGTTGTCCTGGTCAATAACATTGAAGCGATGCGCTTGCTTGAAGAGGAAATGGAAGGTCTGCCTGTAGAGGTCGAGCAGTATCTTTGGTATGAAGGAGAACCAAGTGTAAAACAAATCATCACTGAGGATGCAATGAAGGATAGACTGTGGAAACTACAGGCGGTCTTGGATGACTATGAGGCAGCGAATTTGGAGCAGCTGTCCAGTGAAGTTACCCATAGTTTGGAGACTGTGTTGCCGCAATTGCAGCGGGGGATGACTGAATTCTCTGTCGCGGGCGCTGTCAGTCGGCAGCTTTGGGAAAAAGGCATTGAACCAGTTGTATTGCTGGTTGGCGGGGACGAACGCAGCAAGCTTCGCCGTCATGCTTTGCCGACGGCCAATCCTGTAAACGAATACATGATTGTTGCGGTATGTGGAAGGAGACGGGGCTTGATTGCTTCGGCCACCAGGTCGGTGTCATTTGGCCAGCCGTCAGCAGATCGCATTGCGCGCCACGAAGCGACATGTTACATCGATGCGCTCGCCATTGCGCATTCCAAACCGGGCGTCAGTCTTGGGCAGGTTCTGGCAGTGATGAAAAACGGGTATGAAGCGCGTGGATATCCTGATGAGTGGAAACAACATCATCAAGGCGGCATTACAGGTTATCGCACGCGCGTGCGGTTGGCTACGCCAGTGGATACAGAAACGCTGCAGGCGGGCATGGGCGTCGCTTGGAATCCGTCCATCGCCGGGACCAAATCGGAGGATACCTGTTTGGTGACGGAGAATGGTGGGAAAATCTTGGCGGCTCCGTCAGGGAATTGGCCGATGGTTGAATGTACATCCGCTTCAGGTGTCATAAAACGCCCAGGTATCTTCGTCATCTGATCATCTTTTGAAATCGCACACATCATACCATAAAGGCGGTGGCAAGCATGGATGTAGGCCTATACCACAGTTGTTTGATGGATTGGGATCTCAATCAAACATTTCAATGGATGTCAGATCACAATCTCCGTGACGCCGAACTGTATGGGGGACCCAGATATCCATATATCGACTGGAAAGCAGTCGCGGATGGCAATGTAGAGACCATTTTGGCGGCTGCGGAAAAGCATCATATCCAAATTCATGACATTATGTATGGCGCATTGAACTTTCTTCATCCAGATGCCGCCAACAGGGAGCAAGCGGCCAGTGAGTTGAAAACGCTGATTCGCGCCGCGAAACAGTTGGGTGCGACATCGGTTTCCACGTTCACCGGGCGAGATCCGAGTAAATCTTTTGATGAAAACCTCGCACTGCTCACAGATATTTTCCCTCCTTTCATAGAATACGCTGAACAGCATGGCGTGAAATTGTTGCTGGAAAATTGTCCGATGTATCACGAATGGCCACCGCGTTTCAACATTGCGACTAGCCCGGCAATATGGGAGCGGATCTTCGATAAATTGAACTCTCCGTATTTTGGTTTGAACCTTGATCCATCCCATCTCGTATGGCAGGGCATTGATTACATAGACGCAGTGTACACGTTCAAGGACAAGATTCATTTGGCGCAAGCAAAGGATTCAGAAGTGCTGCCGTCGGTGCAAAGGACACACGGACTATTGGATGGGGAATTCTGGCGACATAGAATCGCTGGACAGGGGGATGTCAATTGGCGCGGGTTTATCACGGCGCTTGTCGATGTCGGGTACAAAGGTCCTCTGTTGATTGAACAGGAAGATCCCTTCTTTTCTTCATCGACAGATGCTGTTCAAACTGGCTTGGAACTCACTTTGGCGTATTTGGCGCCCTTGGTTGCCATGCGTCCGCCATCTGGGGATTATTCAGAGTTGAAAGAACAAAAAACAGTGCGCCAGAGCTACTGATGACTGTTAACACTTGTTTCGCGTTTGATTGAAGGAGGTATTCCGATGAGTGTGGATACGCAAACGCAGGTGAAGAACGCGGCCAGTCAACTGAGCGTGGGATATGTGAGTTTTGGTAGAGCGACGTTTGATATTGAAGCGGCCAACCAACTCTCGGCAGAATCCCGCGAGGTTTTGAAACGTCAACCAAATCAATGGCACTTCATTGACAGCTTGGTTGTAGATCCGCAATCAGCCGAGGCAGCCGCCCAACAGCTTTCGGGAAAGATTGATGTGCTTCTGTGTCAATTCACGACATTCGTGGATGCGAGGTATATCGATATACTCGCTTCAGAACTCAAGGTTCCTTGCATTCTGTGGGCGATTCGCGAGCCGAATCAAAAATTTGGCGAGCGCTTGTCGCTCAACTCATTGACGGGCGCGAACGCGGCCGGACAGCGGCTGCGCAATATGGGCATCCCATTTCGACTGGTGTACGGAAATGCCGACGAACCCAGTTTTGAAGACAGTTTGCAAGTGGCGCTGCGTTTTTGGGCGGCGTGGCGAAAGCTGCAACAATTTCACGTGATCACGCTCGGAGATGCGCCAGAGGGTTTCTTCTTTTCCCAGCCGAGTGCGTCCGTTTGCCGCCAGTTGGGCATTGACATCACACATTTAGACCTCAACGACACTTTTCAGCGCGCCGCGTCCGTTTCAGAGACAGTGAGCGACGTTGAGATCGAACAAATCAAACAACAGGTGCGCGCCATTGAACATTTGCCACCGGAGTCTGTCAAAAAATTTGCACAGATGATCAGCGTGTTGAAGGCGGAGTTGCACCAACTGAAAGCTGATGCCGTAGCCGTTCGCTGTTGGCCGGAATTTTTCACCGAATTTGGCGCGGCGGCGTGTTCAACCATTTCAGCCCTGACAGACACGGGCATCATGGGCTCCTGTGAAGCGGACGTGCTCGGTTCCCTATCTATGGATGTGCTCTATCAACTGACGGGTTCTCCAGCATACCTCGGCGATTTGGTGGAAGTGCGTGAAGAAGAAGGCGCAGTTGTGTTTTGGCACTGTGGCGCAGGCGCATTTTCCCTCGCCCGCAACGACACCGGAGCCGTGGCTGGGAAACATCCGAATCGCGAGATCGGATTTACGCTTGAGTTCGGCTTGAAACCTGGCCGCATCTCACTGCTTCGCATAGGGGAGGACCAAGGTGGGCAGGTGCGCGCGCTCATCGGCAGTGGTGAAGTGCTGGATGTGCCGCAACGGTTTCGCGGGACGTCAGCGTGCGTCCGACTGGATGGCGACGCTGACGTGGCAAAGCGCGTCGTGAATGTGATGGAAGCCGGTTTTGAGCCTCATTACGCCTTCGCCTACGGAGATGCCGTAGAGGAATTGGCGCGCGTGTTGACGTTGATGAAAATTCCAGTGACGAGGTTTTAGGAGGCCATTATGAAGATTGCGATTGGGCAATTCGGCGGACCGACAACGGTGTTCAACGCTTCTCTTTATGGCGCATTGAGCGTTTCAACGAGTCCGAAAAACGGTGCAACGATGCAGAGCTTCGGTCTCGTGGGCGGAGTGGCAGGATTGCTCGAGGGACAGTTGGCGCCCATCTCTTCAGCGCACCCTTGGTTATTGGATACGCCTGGGGCTGCGTTGGGATCCGGTCGGTTCAAAGGCTTTGCCGAGGTTGCTGAAATAGCAGTCAAGCAATTGCAAAAGCAAGGAATAGACGGTTTTCTGGCGATGGGCGGCAATGGAACCATGGCACTGGCCAAAGCAGTGGAGGATGCGGCAAAGGCCATGGGCGCGCCGCTCCAGGTCATGGGCGTGCCAAAGACCATCGACAACGATCTGGTTCAAATTGATCACAGTCCAGGCTATCCCAGCGCCGCAAGATTTGTCATCAAAGCTGTCCGGGATCTAACGATTGATTTGGAAGCGATGAAAGGCTTTGAGCAGGTTCGCGTCGTCGAAGTCATGGGGCGGCACGGTGGATGGTTGGCAGCCGCCGCGGCGCTTGTGCCGCATTTGGCGCAAAATCCATCTCAGCGCTTGGCGCCATTCATCTGTCTGCCAGAACAACCGCTTTGTGTGCCTGAACTGCTGGAGCAAATTCGCCAGCGCGTCGCAGGCACAGGCTCTGCGCTCGTCGTCATCAGCGAAGGTGTGCAGGATGATACAGGTCACGCGGTGTTGCAATCTGCGGGGACGGGGAGTTCTGCGGACACCATTCTCGGTGGGATAGGCGCTCAAGTGGCTGAACGGATTCGCCAGGAGCTCGGTTACAGAGTGCGTTACGAGAATCTTGGGCTGCTTCAGCGGTGTTGGGCGGAGTCACAGTCGACGCTGGACAGAGAAGAAGCAGTGGCGCTTGGGCGGGCAGGCGCAGCGGCGTTGCTGTCAGGCCAATCCGGAAAAATGGTTGGGTACGTGCGCCAAGGCGCTGATACGCAGCCATACGCCACCGAGCTCATCCATGTCCCGCTGGAAGCGGTCGCAGGAAAGGTCAGGATACTGTCTGAAGCGGAACAACAACTGACGGATGAATTCTTGCATTGGTTGATCCCGCTGGTTGACTTGCCCTCTTTGGAAGATCACCCAAGGTTGCCGTTGACTGTGTTGAAATCATAGAAGTGAGGTGGAAACCTATGCCGCTTGCGGCTGGAAACTTGTTGCTTGACGCATATCAAAACCACTACGCGGTGCCCGCCTTGAGTGTCCATTCACTGGATATGGTGGAAGCCGTGATTGAAGCTGCTGACACTTCAAATTCCCCCGTGCTGTTGCAGATTGGGCAGCGGGCGATTCGCAATGGGCAGATGCAATCCCTGGCGGATCACATTGTGAAAACGGCGGCGAACTACAAGATCCCTGTAGGCATTCACCTGGATCACTGTCGAACCTATCCACAGGTCGTGGAAGCCCTGTATGCAGGATTCACTTCGTGCATGATGGATGCGTCTGCACTGCCATTTGAAGACAATGTGGCATTGACCCAGAAAGCAGTGGAGACTTGTCATGCGGTCGGTGTGCCCGTGGAGGGTGAACTCGGCGCCATCGGCGGTGTGGAGGATGACATTTCGGTGGCGGATGAAGAAGTCGTCTATACTTCCGTCGAGGCTGCCGTCGCCTTTGTCGAGCGGACACAAGTGGATTCCCTGGCTGTCGCCATCGGCTCAGCACACGGTATGTACAAACGCGCCCCAAAGCTCGATCTCCAACGTCTGCAGCACATCTACGAGCAGACGGATGTGCCTTTGGTCCTACATGGCGGCAGTGGGATACCCAAGGAGCAGATTCAGGCATCCCTAAAGTATGGAATCGCGAAAATCAACTTTGACACCGAATTGCGTCTGGCATTCGTCAGCGGTTTGAGCGAAGGAAGTCGCCAATTTCCGGATGATCCGTTTTCCATGATGCAGTTTGCGCGTGAACGTCTCAAAGAGATGGTTTATGAGAAGATATCTTACTGTCGTTTGGAGGAAGTGACCAATGGCGGAGCTTTACAACGATCATAAGTCGATGTACATCGATGGTGTATGGCGAGCGTCTAACCATCAGGACTTGTTGGACGTGATCAATCCCGCGACTGGCAGTGCCATCGCTGAACTCAGTTACGGGGGTGTGGACGAGGCGATGGAGGCCGTGGAAGCGGCTGCGCGCGCCTTTGGCGCTTGGAAGCTGACGACGGCGCGAACTCGTGCAGATATGTTGCTGGAGGCTTCGCGGATGCTGCTCAAGCGGGCGGAAGAAATCGGGTATGTACTCGCTGTCGAGTCCGGGAAGCGGTTGGCCGAAGCGGTGGGTGAAATCAAATTCGCCGCTGAGTATTTCCGCTGGTTTGCTGAAGAAGCGCGGCGCCCAGAAGGCGCGTACATCCCGAACGAGGTGCAAAACAAACGGCACTGGACCCGCGCCCAGCCTGCTGGCGTGGCACTCTGCTTGACGCCGTGGAATTTTCCCGTGTCCATCCAGGCGCGCAAGCTGGCGCCAGCGCTGGCCGCAGGGTGTACAGTCGTCGCTCGTCCATCGCAAAAAGCGCCGCTGTCCGTGATCGAAGTGTTCAAGTGCCTGGAGGAGGCAGGGTTCCCGCATGGCGTCGTCAACCTCATCCATGGGCCGGCAGTCAGCACCACCGAAGCCATGATGGGGCATCCAGCTGTGCGCGTGGTGAGTTTCACCGGATCGACTGCGGTGGGGCAATCCCTGGTGAAATCCTCTGCGCGACAATTGCAGCGCTTGGCGCTCGAATTGGGCGGCAACGCGCCGTTTATCGTCTTTGATGACGCGGACGTCGAGAAAGCAGTGGAAGGCGCGATGGTAGCGAAATTCCGCAACAACGGCCAATCCTGCATCGCGGCAAACCGCATTTATGTACATGATTCAGTTTATGAAGAATTTGTCACGCGTTGGGCTGCGACGGTCAGCCGGATGAAGCTGGCGGATCCAGTGACCAATCCGCAAAGTGATCTTGGGCCAGTCATCGATGATAAGGCGCGGCAGCAGTTGCGGGTGTTGGCCGATGAAGCCATCGCTGGAGGCGCCCGTCCGATTCATCCGAAGTTGCAGCATCCAGACGATGGATTTTATCTATCGCCACTGCTTTTGGAAAATGTGCCGCCCGACACCACGTTTGCCCGCGCCGAGCTGTTTGGCCCGATGTCGCCCATCTTCCGTTTTTCCGACGAAGATGAAGTGATAAAGCTGGCCAATGATACCGACATGGGACTGGCTGCTTACGTGTACACCAACCATGCAGGGCGTGGCGCGCGGATGACGGAAGCGCTTGAATACGGCATCGTCGGATGGAACAATGCGTTGCCCTCCGTCGCATTTGCGCCGATGGGCGGTTGGAAACAAAGCGGCCTAGGGCGGGAAGGCGCACGCATCGGCATGGAAGAATTTCAAGAAGTGAAATACGTGAGCCAAGAGCTGTAAGGAGAGACGAGCATGCGAGTCGTGATGACTGAAGATTTGTGGTGGCCGCTGCCCGCTGCCTTCGCCAATGCGTACGATGTCGTTTACGACGCAAGTTTGGTGGACGATAGAACAAGGCTGTTGGCAATGGGCGCAGAAACGCATGCGCTGATCGTGCGTAATCGAACGCGCGTCGATGCGGAGTTGCTCGACGCGCACCCGAATTTGCGCGTGGTTGGACGATTGGGTGTCGGGCTTGACAACATTGACCTGGCGGCGTGTCGGGATCGCAATGTGCAGGTCGTTGCGGCGCGGGGGTGCAACGCCATCAGTGTCGCAGAGTATGTCATCGCTTGCCTGTTTGACAAGGCTCGATTTTTGCGCCGCTGTGACGCCGACGTGAAGGGGGGTGTATGGAATCGCACAATTGCAATGGGCAACGAAGTATACGGCAAGACGCTGGGGCTGGTTGGTGTCGGTGATATCGGACAGCGCGTCGCCACGCGCGCCAGGGCGCTGGGCATGCACGTGATTGCGTACGATCCGTTTGTTCTTTCCACCAGCGCGCTTGTCCAAGATGTCCATGTCGACTTGGTCAGTTTAGAGACGGTCATGCAGGAAGCTCACTTTATTTCCGTCCATGTGCCACTCACGCCTGAGACAAGGCATGTGATCGGCGAAAAACAGCTGGCGCAGATGCGGGATTCGGCCGTGCTTATCAATACATCCCGTGGGGGAACCGTCGATGAAGCGGCACTGTTGGATACGCTGCGCGCGCACCCTGCGCAAACCGCCTATCTGGACGTGCGTGAACAGGAACCACCTGCAGACGATGATTTGTTGCTGAAGTTGGATAACGCCGTTTGTACACCGCATGTGGCCGGCATTACGAATGAATCTTCGCAGCGTGTCGCCGAATTTATTCTGGCTGAGGTGGATTTGGCGCTGCGTAAAGTAGAGGCAAAACAGGCGTGAAGTAAATTTATACCATTTGTAACCAAAGGCATATTTGTTTGCTTTTTTATGGTCATACCACATACGAGATGCCTATTACACGAAGGTGAACCGTTCAAGGAGGAGGTTGTCCGATATGCACAAGTTTCTTGTACACAAACAAGGAGACCATGTAGGCGTCGCCACGCGAGACATTCAAAACGGCGAGGAAATCAGCGGGATTTTTATGGATGACAACACCAAGGTTGAGGTGGTGGCGAGGGGAGACATTCCGCTTGGCCATAAGATCGCACTGCAAGATTTAGCGCAAGCATCCGATGTGATTGAGTATGGTCAAATCGTCGGTGTGACAAAGTCCGCCTGGCAGCGCGGCGACTACGTTCATACCCATAACATCAAAAGTAAGAGGTGGTAGAAATGACAAAACCATTGATGGGTTATCGGCGTCCAGATGGTAGTGTCGGTATCCGAAACCATGTGCTGATCATTCCTGTTGACGACATCTCAAACGAAGCGTGTGAAGCAGTGGCAAACAAGATTCAAGGGACGATGGCCCTCCCTCATCCGTATGGTCGCCTGCAATATGGCGAGGACCTTGAGTTGCATTTTCGCACGTTGATCGGCACCGGGCGCAATGCGAACGTGGCAGCCGTGATTGTCATCGGGATCGAACAAAATTGGACGAAGCGCATCGCAGACGGGATTGCCACGACGGGCAAACCGGTGGCGGCGTTTAGCATTGAGGGGCAGGGAGAACTGGAGATTGTGCGCCAAGCGTGTTGGAAAGCGATGGAGTTTGTCCAGTACGCCTCTGAATTGCAGCGGGAGCCGGTGGAGCTTGGCGAAATGATTTTCAGCATCAAGTGCGGTGAATCGGATACCACGACCGGTTTGGCTTCTTGTCCCACCGTCGGCCGGGTGGTTGATCATTTGCTTGATGCGGGTGCAACCGTGTTGTTTGGCGAAACCTCCGAGTTGACGGGGGGAGAACACCTGATTGCCGAGCGGTGCACAACGCCGGAAGTCCGCAGCCAATTTATGAAGACGTACGACGATTATGTGAGCTTCATTCAAGCTCAGGGCGTGGATTTGTTGGGCTCCCAGCCAACCGAGGGCAACATTGCCGGTGGGCTGAGCACCATTGAGGAAAAGGCGATGGGGAACATCGAAAAAACAGGAACCAAACCTGTTGTTGATGTCCTGAAGCCTTCACAAGCGCCGGTCAAGCCTGGCCTCAATTTTATGGACACCTCATCTGCGGCTGCGGAATGTATCACCCTGATGTGTGCGGGCGGCGCTGTGTTGCACTTTTTCCCGACTGGTCAAGGCAACATCGTCGGTCATCCGGTTGAGCCAGTGATTAAACTGACGGGCAATCCGAAGACGGCCAAAGCGATGCAGGAGCACATCGACGTGGACGTCAGCGGCTTACTTTCGCACGAAATCACTTTGCAACAAGCTGGTGAGCAACTGGCGTCGGTGATGGAGCGCACGATAAACGGTCGACTGACAGTGGCGGAAGCACTGGGTCACAAGGAGTTTGTGCTCACCAAGTTGTACCCCAGCGCTTAACGTGTGGGCCAACCAATGGTGATTTCGATCTCGTTGGATATTGGGGAGCGAACTGGTATAATAACCGGCGCATGCTTGCTGTGTGCCGGTTAGACAGAATTCGATTTCAGAAATTGTGGAGCAAGGGGAGCGTGTGTCTGTGGATGGGGCAAAGTATGCGACTGAAGACTTGAAAAAATTTGCATCCGATTGCTTTGTGGCCGCGGGCGTTCCAGCCAAGGACGCCGACTGGACTGCAGACACGCTGGTGCTAGCTGATTTATCTGGGAAATCCACGCATGGGATTTCTCGCCTGTCCGCATACATCGGCGGGATAGACAAAGGGAAGATCAATCCGCGTCCAAATATATCGGTCCAGATCACGGGCGCGGCGACCGCAACCGTGGATGGAGACGACGGATTAGGGCCAGTTGTGGCCAGAGCAGCCATGCAAACGGCCATTGAACGCGCGAAAGAGGCTGGCGTTGGGGCCGTCACCGTCCGGCGTGGAAACCACATCGGTGTTCTGGCTCGATACGCCAATATGGCGGCGGACGAAGGGTTCATCGGGTTGGTTTTGACCAACGCCCAGCCAGCGATTCCCCCGTGGGGAGGACGTCGCGCATATTTTGGCACAAATCCCATCGCAATGTCAGCCGGGCGTGGTGATGAGCAGATCTCTGTTGATTTAGCGACCAGTGTTACGGCCAGAGGTAATGTCATCATGGCATCTAAAGATGGCAGTGAAATTCCCGAGGGATGGGCCATCGACGAAGCAGGAGAGCCGACGACGGATGCGGCGGCTGCGCTTAAAGGCGCTTTGTTGCCGATGGCTGGGCCAAAGGGCTACAGTCTGGCCCTGCTGGTGGAGATCTTATCCGGTGTTTTAAGCGGCGCAGCGATTGGAGACGAAGTCGGATCGATTTATGATGATGCCCCAGACGCGCCAAATACAGGGATATTCGTCTTGGTGCTGAATCCTGGATTTTTCCTGGGAGAGTCAGGCGCGTTCGCGACTCGTTTGTCCCAGATGGAGCAAGCGATTCATGCAAATCCGCTCGCCAAAGGAGTCAGTGCTGTCTACTTGCCCGGTGAACGCCAGCGTGCAGAGATTTGCAAGCGAGAAGCGCAGGGAATGGCGCTACCAGAGACAACGAAGAATGAGCTTCAGGCGCTTGCAAACAGATTCTCTCTAAATTTACCAAAGGAGTTTGCGTGAGTTTGAAACGTGAGGGGATTGGACCATGTTCGAACAGATTTCCGACAATATCGCACTGAGCCAAAAAATTGTGGCGCAGGTGACCGACGCGATTGTCCGCGGTGAGTTGAAACCGGGGGATCGCATTCCTACCGAGCGGGATCTTGCTGTCGTCTTTGGGGTGAGTCGCACTGCGATTCGCGACGCCATCAAAATCCTCTCTGGTAGAGGAGTACTTGATGTCCGGCATGGCGTGGGGATCTTTGTGGCCAGTGCTGACCCCGAGGTCACGTCACTGGAGTTTGCTGGGGCAAAGATTCAGGACCTATTTGAAATTCGACAAACACTTGAGACACAGGCAGCTTCTTGGGCAGCGCAGAGAGGGACCCCCGAACACATTCAACGGCTTCGCAATATCATCGACGAGGCGCGACGGAGCGCAGACACACTCACCATATTGGCGGAAAAAGACGCGCAGTTTCATATGGCGATTGCCGAGGCGTCTGAAAATATGCTGCTGGTCAAAGTGATGTGGATGCTCCTAGACGCATTGGCTGAAGGTCGTCAACAGTCGCTGACCATTCCCAACAGGGCTTTGGCATCGTTAGATGAGCATGAGCAAATTGTCGATGCGATTGAAGCAGGTCAATCTGCAGACGCTGCAAAGGCGATGGAGTCTCATCTACACAGTGTGCGCAGGGCCATCATTGGCAAATGAACGGTTGTTGATTGCAGAATTTTCATTGTCCCCATGCCACTTATCAGGTGTGCGTTGGATGGTTTTCATCTGTTTCCACTTGTCTCTTAGCAACATCTGAATGACAGTCACTCACCTCGTGTTGATTCTGGTATCGCCTTTTTGCATATGTTTTTCACATATTCCGCGCCTAGTTTAGTTTGATCTCAGGATTTTCATAGAAGTTGGCGCGTTCACCAAGCCTTTTCGTTGCGTTTGGATGAGATAGACAAGGCCTCAGTGAGTCATGAAAATAGAACACCTTCCCCACTCGGTGCATCATGCGCTGAAGGGGAAGGTGTTTTGATGCTGTGCTGTATATTTATCGATTGCGCGAATGATTTCACGGTTACAAACAGTTCGTCCTACACGTTCATAGTATGAGTTCTTCGTAATTTTCGGATTCAAATTTCAGACAGCATTTGAGTTTCCCACACACGCCTGAGATTTTACTAGGGTTCAATGAGAGACGCTGATTTTTCGCCATTTGAATGGAGATGGGATCAAATTCGGATATCCAGGTAGAACAGCATAAAATCCGCCCGCATGGTCCAATCCCCCCAACGAGTTTTGCCCTATCGCGAACCTGAATTTGGTGCAATTCAATTCTGGTGCGGAAAATGGAAGCCAAATCCCTCACAAGTTGACGGAAATCAACACGCTGTTCTGCTGAAAAATGAAATGTGAGTTTGGTGCGATCAAACGTGTACTCTGTTTCGATGAGTCTCATGTCGAGCCCATGCTCTGTAATTCGCTCTGAACACAGCGCCATGGCTTGGCGGGCAGCTTGTTTGTTTCGCTCTACTTGGTCTAAATCAGCATCTGTTGCAAGGCGAACGACTTGTTTTAATGGAAGAACCACTTCTTCTTCATTCACAACAAAAGGAGATTTGACGATCCGCCCGCATTCTTTTCCATTCGAGGTTTCCACAATCACCCTATCTTCAACATGCAACGGAAGATTGCATGGGGCAAAATAATATATTTTGTCGGCTTCTCTAAATCGCACGCCGACAACGTTCACCTTCATTTCAAATCAACTCCATTCATGATTAATGCGCGATGACATTACATGGGAAAGTTCTGAAAGTAAAGGAGATGATGTGACAAAAAGTGCAGCAGCAGATTTCCTCTGTCTCCAAATGATACACCATATTCACCGCGTAGTTTGTTTAATTTTCAATATTCGGTAAAAACATAATCCGACATACTGTCTCATGGATTTCAGACATGGAAAGCGGGACTTCGACATCCAGATGGCGACATACTATTTCCAGGTGATGAACATGCAATCATATTTGCACGTGTGTCTGAAATGCGGCTATGACACCGCAGCTTATGGTATCCTCGGCAAATGTCCGATTTGTCGTGCAGGCCGTGAAAAATTGAAAATCATGGCCATGTCAGACGAGAAGGCATATACGCCTCCGTTGAAGAAGCCCGTGGGGAATGTAACAGACATCACAAGGAAATTCGGCAGTTAATTGACAATGTAGGCAGGCAAAAGGAAGGAGATGGAGAATGATTTATTTACCTACCTTATACGTGAAAGAAGTGACAGCGATGCATGCATCCATCGCTAACATCAGTATGTCGACACGATTGCATACGCGATGTTGAAAGGCGATTGGAAGACGGGTTCTACAACGCCGGTTGCATGGAACGACGAGGAATCTTTGACGTGACCTTGAGAGGTGGTGCTATACACATGTTTACGTTCAGCAACCGGGTGAAACGCGTCATTCAATATGCGACATTGGCGGTGCCAACTGGGCGTGATGTCATCAATCCGTTTGATCTCTTTGTCGGTGGACTGCTGGAAGGAACAAGTGTGCTTGGGGAACTTTACCTCCGTGGTCGGTTTCGTATCGCCGAATTACAGGTGTGCGCAAATCAATATGGACTGCAGGATACCAAAGTGCCATGTTCCATTTCGCCCACCAAGCCAAGCATATCTGCGTCTCTGATGGAGGTGCTGCATCTGGCAGATGACCTGCGAAAAAAATATCGGCAATGCATGATAAACGAGGGTCATCTGTATAGTGCAATTCTAGATTTGTGTGACATTGCATCGCTTCTCAAAACATCTTCATCAAATATTACAGAAGATGATATACGTCAAATTGTGTGTGAACCAAGAGACATGGTCGTTGCACTGGAGAACTTTCCCCTCCCTACGTGCGCAGAGATCTCGGAAGTGATCATTCGACGCGCTGATAAAGGGGATGAAGCGTCCTTGTGTCTCTTTGTTCAGCAGACGTTTAGCAGCCGCTGGTTAGATGCGGTGCACAATGGCTTCACCTATGTAGTTCCCCCCATCTTTTTGGCGATGAGGCAAGATGAAATCATCGGGTTCGGTTGTTATGATGTCGTTCGCTTCAAGAAGGGGACTTTCGGGCCGATGGGTGTTTTGCCCAACTGCCGGGAAAGTGGACTCGGCAAATCACTGTTACACCATTGTTTATTTGACATGAAACGTTGTGGATATGCGTATGCCATCATCGATGAAGCAGGCCCCATTGAATTCTATGAGCGGGCTTGCGGCGCAGTCGTCATACCCAAACCGACAGAACGATAGGTACTGAGGGGGGAATTGCAATGACGGAGAATTTGAACTATTGAAGTTGGCTGGGCCACATCTTGCATTATTGAAGAAGATGATGGAGTCTCAATTGTGATATTTCGATTTTTCAACAGATACCGACGATGTCTAATTGCCCCAACCCAGTTGTCTTTCCATCCAAAACACGTCCTATTCCACTCTCGTTCCCTTGGTGGTAACTTAAAAGTGTCATCTCTGAACTTCCGCTTGTGACGATTCGTCGTGATCGTCAGCATCTTTGCCTGACAGCGTGTGCAGTGGTTCCTGGATGACCATACAGACTAGGAAGGAATGATGCGACGTGTCGAAAAAGGTACTGATTTTGACTGGTGACGCTGTGGAAGCGCTTGAAGTCCACTATCCTTACTTTCGCTTGTTGGAAGAGGACATTGAGGCGGTGATTGCCGCTCCGACAAAAAGGGTACTGCATACGGTCGTGCATGATTTTGTCGGTTGGGAAACATACAAAGAGATGCCTGCATATCAACTGGAGGCGCACGAAGCATTTGAGAACATCAATCCAGAACAGTTTGATGGGCTTGTGATTCCGGGTGGTCGTGCCCCAGAATATATTCGCCTCAATGAGCATGTGCCGCGCATTGTTGGTCATTTTATCGATGCAAACAAACCGATTGGCGCCATTTGTCACGCGGCTCAAGTGCTGGAGACCGTCCGAGACAAATTGCAAAGGCGCAAGATGACGGCGTATATTGCTTGTAAACCGTCAGTAGAGGCCATGGGGGCCATCTATGTGTCAGAGAAAACACTGCACGTGGACGGCAACCTTGTATCAGGGCACGCATGGCCGGATCTACCTGGTTTCATGCGGGAATTTTTGCGACTGTTGAACGCGTAATATAGCTCTGGGCTAGATTGTTCTTTTACAAGCGGTGTATTGGACGTGAAGAATCATTGTGTACAAAACTTGTTGGACAGTAAAACTTAATTTTCGAGAAACAGCATACAGTAAAGGAAGTCTCGTCAGGTCAAATCGACGAGGCTTCTTTTTAGTATCTCGATTCTTGTATCGACGCTGTTGGCTTCGTCCAGAATCAGGATTGTTGAGTCGTGAAAGGAAAAGGACTGTATATCCTGATGATTTCGTAGCGCATTTATAAGTTGTCGATCACGCTGACAATTGCCGTTCGCCGTTGACGCTGAATTACTGGTTTTCGGATTTTCGGTTGTTATGCGCAAAGTTTTCTTCCACAACAAAAACATCAGAAAGTTCAAGGCTGAATCATGGAAAAAACTTACATAGTATTTGAGCGTCGTTCATACAGTTTGTCACTTCCACCTTTTATGAAGAATCAAAATCATATGTATACAAATGCATTCATATTACTGAAATTTATCGAAAAAATGTTCAGAATGATTTTTTGCAGCAGCTTGCTGTAATAAACCGGTTTTGCTGTTTTTGATGCATCAGAGATGTTCAAACCAATAAAAAATGAAAAGGCGCTAAGTGTGAGTTGATGTGTCGGCATCATGAAAAGACGAGATTTCATCGTTTTGTACTGTACATGTTTTACATAATGTTCTGTCATTTATGATGTGATTGATGTTGGTTAGGCATTCATCGACAGGCATTTATTTCACGGAAAAACACCATCAGTGTAGGCTTATACAGAGTGTATTTTTAAGGAAGCAAGAGAGTACTGTGATGACTGTTAAGTGGTTTCACACTTTTGTGCAGTATCGAACATGAATTGTGTATATAGATGGAAATAAACATAATCGGTCATAAAAAATAAAAAACAAATAACTCGTAATTTTCTTTGTCGCTTTTGGTACGATGTCGATTCGTTGGTGTACAAATATAGATGAAAGAAATGTGGATCAATCTCTCCGTAAGTTGGCTGACACAGAGCGTGTGTAGAACGAATGGATGAAAATGGTGAATGAGATGTTAGACGGAAATGTTGGGTTTGCTGAATTTTCAAGGGGTTAAGAGGTATAATTGCACTCGATGGGTAGCATGAAACAAGAACAAGTGAGTTTGGTAGGCCTGCGCATTGTAAATCAGCATAGAACAGCATAGGAATCTTTCGATGTCGTAAAAACTAAGTCTCGATGTTGTGTATGGCGTGTATAGAAAAATGATTGAATAAAAAGGAATGAAATGAAGATATATCAACGATTATTAACCTGTTTATTTATTATTTTTTATTTTATTTCATGTATTTACATTTGGTTATTTGCCGTATGTCGTATGGAGGTGGGGACTGCTACATATATATTATATATTTATTGAAATGGATTCATCTATAAAAATTACCGGTTGACAGAAGCGAGTCTGTGCCCAATAATCAATTTCAAAATTGTTTTTGTTTTTCGCAGAATAATTATGCGGTCGTAACAAGGGGGATTGCACTTTTTGCTTTCAGTAGCGCGCCGTGCCTCAACTTTGGTTTGTTAATGTGCCTTGAGTTGAGTTTCTGGTCGCGAAAGAGAGAAAACAGAGAACAGTGAAGGGGGAGATAAAGGAAGCGTGTATGCACACATCCGACAGTGTTCTCGTTTCAGATGAGAAAGCGTACCTTTGTAATGTTCTCTTGAAAGCGGTTGCGGATTGTGTCATCGCGAATTAATTACTTTATCGTGATTTTATTGTGGTTTATGTGAAATCTAGTTCCATTACATCAGAGAATGGACAAAATTACTGTAAGAGGTGATAATGATGTTTGAAAATAGAAAACCCCTATGAAAGCGCTCTCTATGGTGGTTGAAGCAACATCGTTATCACCCATCAAAAAAAGAGGCGCTTTATTTAATTGCTCGGTAAACATGAATCATCGGAGCACAACATGGAATTCGAATTGTTGCAAGGCAAGATGCTGGCATTTTTGATACCGAGGAAGTTGGGGTGAATGTTCATCATGAGAAAACGTTTTCTAGCGGCATGTTCAGTGCTTGGCTTGTCTGTCGGCCTCGCAGGCTGCGGTGCAGCACAAAATGTGGATTTGACCAAAATTTCATCATCTTCACCGCCGGCGCAGCCGAAGTACGACACGACTGATTCTTTTACGTTCGATGGTTCCTGGCCGATGCCGCCACAGTTTCAAGGAAACCCATTTGCGGCAGGCGGAGAAGGAACAGGCACGCAGTATGAGTTTGAACAACTGTTTGAATACATTCGTTCGACGCAACAATTCACGCCTCGCCTAGCGGCATCGTACAAAAATACGGCGACGGAAACCATCGTGCATCTGCGTAAAAACGCAAGATGGTCGGACGGTGCACCCATCACGAGTAAGGACATCTGGGCATACTACATGTTGCAGCACACTGAGGTAACGAACTACTTGACCAATATCGAAACACCCGACGCGCATACAGTGGTATTCGTTTGGGCAAAGCAAACGAACCCGTTTAACCAAATGCGGATGGCGTTGATTTCCCAGGATAACCAAGGCGAGATTCCCTATCATATCTATGGCAAATATGCCGATAAAGAATACCAGTTGTTACAGGAAGCCAAAAAACAATCGCCGACATGGACAGCGAATACTTGGATGGGGGTAAAGATACCTACTGCCATTCAGACGCAAATGACGAAAAACTATGCAAACTTCACTTCAGATACGCCTCCGGATCCAATTTGTTCGGGCCCGTATATGGTGTATTCAACCAATAACACTGATCAGATATTGGTGAAGAATCCGTATTACTGGGATAGAAAAGACGTTAAGTTCAAGGAACTGTGGATTAAGCAGATCCAGCAGGTACCCGCGCAGTGGGCCGAGTTGAAGTCCGGACAGTTGGATTATTACGATGGCACACCGCCGCAAGACGTCTTGAATGCAGGTCTGGCCAGCAATCCAGATTTGGTGCACTACCAAATGGAAGACGTTGCGTCCATTGGTATGTACTTCAACCTTCGAGAACCTATTTTCCAAAATGAAAAATTCCGGCAAGCGCTTGCTTACGTGTTTGACCGTTCCAAGATTCGCGATGTCGGTAACTATTTTGGTGTTACGTCTCCATACAACATGACAGGGTTGGTACCTTCAACGCTTTCTTCAGTGTTGTCGAAGCAGACGCTGAGCAAAATGACGAAATACACCTACAATCCAGCCAAGGCCACACAGATGTTGGAGCAACTTGGGTGGAAAAAAGAGAACGGCAAATGGCATGAACCGAATGGGAAAGTTCCACATTTTATCATTGGTGCAAACACCACTTGGATGCCCGGTGTCCTCAGTGGTCAGGTAGCAGCACAGCAGTTGACTGATTTCGGAATTCCAACGAGTTTAATAGCAGCTGATGCAAGCATCGAACCAACCAATGCTGATAACGGCAAGTACGATATGTCCATAGACTGGGTTGATGTGACGTTCGGATACAGCTCACCGTGGAATTCGTTGGACTACATGTTTTGGAGTACTCCAGAGCAGGAAATTGGCTTTCCAACATATAAGAGCGGTCCGAATAACGGTCATCCCAAAACGAATTTGATTGGATTAAACGGACAGAAGGTTGATCCAAACACGTACATTAATGAATTTCCAGTTACACACAATGCAGCCAAACGGCAAGAGATGACGGACAATATGGCGTATGCAATTAACCAGGCAGTTTATGGCATCAACTTCTTCCAAAATGTCACCGGCGCTTGGGCGAATGTGAAGATGTTGGGCGGCAATTGGCCGATGGAGAATGAGTGGAGCAAGTATGACCGCAATATGCCTTTACCAAAAACAGGTACGGAAACAGCTTTGAAAATTGCCGAAATGAACACTGGATTTGGCTCCGACTGGTGGGTATTTAATTATTGGCCAAATTGATCGCTGATCAATTGAGGACAGCGTATGTACGCAAAACTGATTGAATTATCACAGTGAGGTGAACATGATGTCGGCTCGAGGGTTGGCCAAACGAATTGGCGTATTGCTTCTTACTGTCATTGCGACGATGATCATTACTTTCCTGCTCTTGCGGATGATGCCTGGTAACATCGTTGGCAATCTAGCCAGAACTTATGCAAGCACCTATGCAGTTCCGATTGATCAAGCGTATCAAATCATTGCAGGCATGATTCACTACAATCCGAAACAACCGATTGATCAACAATTTTACACGTATATCAAAGGGATTTTGCACGGCAACCTCGGTCAGTCCATCATCAATACGAATGTATCGGTAGACCAGGTGATTGGTCGCGCGTTACCGTGGACCGTGTTTACACTCAGCATCTCCTTGGTTGTCAGCTTCTTGATTGGCATTAACCTGGGGAGCATCATGGCGTGGAAACGCAAGTCGATTTTGGATCCAATCATTTCGACCTATGCGATTCTTTCGACCGCTGTTCCATCATTTATCATCGCAATTTTATTACTTGTGTTTTTCGCCTTTCAGCTCGCTTGGTTCCCTGTGCAAGGCGCTTATGGCGCACAGGAGACGCCAGGTTTCAACATTCCATTTATGTTGAGCGCGTTGTATCACGCGGTACTGCCGATTATTACGTATATCATTGCGTCACTCGGCGGGTGGGCATTATCCATGAAAGGGAACGCCGTCAACATCCTCGGTGAAGATTACATCACCGCAGCTTACATTCGCGGTGTGCCAGATTCTAATATTATGAAAAACTATGTAAAGAAAAATGCACTGTTGCCGCTCGTCACGTCATTGGCGCTGCAATTCGGTATGATGATAGGCGGTTCGACCATTATCGAATCCTATTTCAGTTATCCAGGCATGGGGTACTACATTGGACAGGCAACGTCCAATCGTGACTACCCAGAGATGCAAGGGTTGTTCTTGGTGACGGCCGTGGCCGTGATGATTGCTAACCTGATTGCGGATTTGTTGTACACGAAGCTGGATCCGCGCGTGAAACTGGAGGATTGATGTCCGATGAGTACAATGATGACCACACCGACAGGTGAACCAACAGTTCGCTATACATTCGATAGAAAGTTAAAACCGAATGCGGTCAAAGCGTTTTTTACCACCATTTACCGCAACAAAAAAGCGTTTATCGGGATGATCATCCTTTTGTTCTTCCTGTGCATGGCAGTGTTTGGTCCGATGGTCATTCATCTCAACATGACTGTACAGTACAATGAGCGTTACCAGGGGCCATCACTTCACCATTTGCTAGGGACCGATTACGCCGGACGCGACACGTTTGGTCAAGTGGTTTACGGTTCCAGGGACGTCTTGCTCATCGGCTTTTTCGCCTCTTTGTTCACCATCATCATCGGGGTGATTGTTGGGACCGTTTCTGGTCTGATTGGCGGAAAGTTTGACACGATTTTAATGTTCATCACCAACCTGTTTCTGACCATTCCGAGTTTTCCGGCGATGATGATTATTGCGGCGCTGTTCTCCATCACAGACCCGATTTTGTTTGCCGTCATCCTCAGCGCGTGGCAGTGGGCAGGTTTGGCCAGAGCAGTTCGTTCGCAAATCTTCTCTCTCAAGCAGCGTGAATTCATCAAGGTTTGCCGCGTGATGGGCTTGGGTACTGGCTACATCATTTCGCGGGAAATCATGCCGAACATCGCTTCTTACATCAGTATCAGTTTCATTCAAACCATCCAAGGTTCCATCGTCGCCAGCGTTGGTTTGATGTTGCTTGGTTTGGCGCCGTTCTCCATCACCAACTGGGGCACCATGTTGAACCTGGCCATTCAAAACACGGGCGGTATTTTCAACCCACGCGGCTATTACTATCTGTTGGCGCCGATTGTCTGTCTGTCATTGTTCCAAATGGGGAGCATTTTCTTCAGCAACGGTATTGATGACGCAATGAATCCTCGCTTGCGTACAAACAGTTAAGCTGGAGTTGAATGGATGCCAACCTCTACGTGTATGATCACCGTAGAGATGAAGGGTGGATACATCTGGCAATCGGATCATCGCGAATGACGGTACTCATTTGTGACAATTCGTTGTAGGATGAAGGTACGAATGAAAACGGATTCTAGGAGGCACAGAGATGAGCGAGAACGTCATTGAAGTTCGCGGCTTGACGGTCGACTTCCCCTTGCGCGCTGGCAACATTCGGGCGGTCAATCACGTCAATTTTGATATACCAAAAGGCAAGATCACAGCGTTGGTGGGCGAGAGCGGCAGTGGGAAATCCACCATGGCTTCGGCCATTTTGCGCTCGGTATCTTCGCCAGGTTTGATTTCTTCCGGTGAAATTTTCTATCAAGGCGAGGATGTACTGAAATATAACAAGGAAAAGATGCAGAGATTTAAGTGGTCCAAAGTTTCGATGGTGTTCCAGGCTGCCCAAAATGCGCTGAATCCAGTCATGACCATCAGAGAACAGGTCATAGAAACGGTTCGTGCGCACGATGCCAAAATTACGGAAAAGAAAATCTTAGATAAAGCAAAAGAGCTGCTTGAGTACGTACGCTTGGAACCCGGGCGTGTTTTGGCGGCGCACCCGCACGAACTTTCTGGTGGCATGAAGCAACGTGTCATGATTGCGTTCAGTTTGTTGCTCAACCCAGAACTGGTCATTTTGGATGAACCGACGACCGCTTTGGACGTCATTACGCAAGCGTATATTTTCGACATCCTCGCCCAGATTCATGAGGACATGGGCACGACGATGCTTTTGATGACCCACGATATCGGCGTGGTGGCTCGCTTTGCAGAGCGGGTGGGCGTGATGTACGCAGGGCGTTTGGTGGAAGTTGGCGATGTCTACTCGATATTCGATAACGCGGATCATCCATACACGTCCAACTTGATGAAATCGGTGCCGTCGTTGTTGTCCAATGACGATTTGCAGCCAATTGTGGGTTCAACGCCGAACTTGTTGAATTTGCCGTCTGGCTGTCCATTTCATCCCCGTTGCAAACAGGCTAAACCTGTATGTAAAAGGGTGGATCCTGTCATGGTGGAGACGGGTGTGGATCACCTGGTCAATTGTCATATTCATTCCAATGAAGAATATGCGCGGGAACAGCACCTTGATCTTGAGGAGGTTCGAGTTTGATGGCTGTACAAGATATGCGTAAGGTGAAACCTTTATTGGAACTGGAAGATGTCAGCGTCATTTTTGAGCGTAGGCAGGGCCTTTTCAGCGAACCGACCAAAATCGGTGCTGTGGTGGATGTGAATTTTGGCATTTACCCAGGGGAAGTCGTCGCGCTCGTTGGTGAAAGCGGTTGTGGCAAAACGACGCTGGGCAATGTGGTCACAGGATTGCAGAAACCGACCCACGGGAAACTGTCGTACAACGGTGTCGATCTCGCCAAAATGAACAAGCAACAATTACAAGAGTTCAGACGTGGCGTGCAAATGGTCCAACAGGACTCTTATGCGGCGCTCAATCCGATGCGCACGATTTATCAGTCGTTGTCGGCGCCGATTTTGCAAAAGAAAATTGTCAAGAAAAAAGACGTCTTCCAACGGGTTTGTGAACTGCTGAGCACGGTGGAATTGAATCCGCCAGAACAGTTCTTGTACAAATATCCACACCAGCTTTCAGGCGGACAACGGCAACGTGTTCTGATGGCGAGAGCCATCTCGCTCAATCCGAAAATCATTGTCGCTGACGAGCCGGTTTCCATGATTGACGTATCGTTGCGCATCTCGATTTTGAATTTGATGGCTTCACTAAATAAGAAGATGGATATTGCGTTCATCTACATCACGCACGACTTGTCTACCGCGAAGTACATTGCGCAAAATGGAAGAATTGCCGTGATGTATTTAGGCAAGCTTGCGGAAATCGGCAATGTGCGCCAGGTCTTGGCCAATCCGAAGCATCCATATCTACAAGCCTTGCTTTCTGCGGTGCCCGTGCCAGATCCGAAGGTGGCTAAGGGGAATCGGTCGATTCCGTTGAAGAATTTCGATATGCCAAGTCCCGCCAATCCGCCGAAAGGATGTCGCTTGCATCCAAGATGTCCTTACGCGGAAGCGCGGTGTGAAACGGTTGAGCCACAATTGACACGTGTAGATGCAAGCGAGGTGGCTTGTCATCGGGCGAGTGAAATACCGGCTTGGAACTTGGTGCCCGCTCAATAAGCGATAGGAGGCGAGAGACGTGATCGAAAAAAGTGATATTATTGCGCGGACGACATTTCACATAGCGATTACTTTTATCGTGTTGTGTTTACTGGCGCTTCCTTTTTCGACGATGTCGTCGGGGTCGTTAGTGGTGCTGGTGTACTCGCTCATCATCAACGGTGGATTAGTTGCCTTTATCCTGGTGCGGGGCGCCATTCGTCGTCGTATAGCGATGCGCGAGGAATAAGTGACGTGTAGCATTCGCACATTCGCAGCAGAGCAAAATGCGAATTCATCACAGGATAGGCCGTCATACCGCTTATATCAGCGGCACCATGGTTATGTTGCAATGAAGAGATTATTTCATATCATATAAATGCGTACGCCTCTAGTGACCCATGTTTCTAGGGGCGTACGCATTTCATGACTGGCACAATTTTTGGAATATGCTATCATATTGGGTTTATAGACCGCAGTGATCAGCATAAGGTAAGGATGGGTGACGGTTGGATGCGTACTCTACATGAACATCATGACATGAATGAGCCTATGTATTCGAGGAGACAGTCCACACCGTTTATCTCAGTGGTTGTGCCGGTGTACAACGAGTCACTGGTGATTGAGCACACCTATCAAAGACTGCGGTCTGTGTTGGAACAGTTATCTACTTTATATGAAGTGATTTTCGTCAATGACGGCTCCCAGGATGATACACAAGCAAAGCTGTTGCGGCTGGTCCATTTACAGCCAGAAGTGAAGGTTGTTGAATTGTCCCGTAATTTTGGACATCAAATTGCCGTCACAGCAGGCATTGAGCATGCGCAAGGAGACGTTGTGGTGCTGATCGACGCGGATCTTCAAGATCCACCGGAGCTTATCGCGCAGTTTCTCGATAAGTGGCGTCAGGGATATGATGTGGTCTATGCTGTGCGCGTTCAGCGCGAGGGAGAAAGTTGGTTCAAACGCTGGAGTGCTGGACGGTTTTATCGTTTTCTGAATCGTGCTACAGATGTGCAGATTCCGCTGGACACTGGTGATTTTCGGTTGATGAATCGAAATGTGGTCGACAGTTTGCTGGCGATGCACGAACGACACCGCTTTATTCGGGGGCTGGTGTCGTGGGTTGGCTTTGAACAAATCGGCATCCCCTACGTTCGAGCGGAACGAGTAGCGGGTGTTTCCAAATATCCGCTGCGTAAAATGGTGCGCTTTGCAGTTGATGGTGTGACGTCATTTTCGCACCGTCCTTTGCAATGGGCCTCAAAGCTGGGCTTCTCGTCCAGCATATTGGGGTTTGTTGGCATTTTGGCGATTTTGTATATGAAACTGTTCACGCATTCGGTTGTTCGGGGCTGGACGTCGCTGATGGTGGTTGTGCTGTTTCTTGGTGGTGTACAATTGCTTGTGCTTGGTATTCTGGGAGAGTATATCGGACGAATCTATGATGAAGTGCGAGCTCGCCCGTTGTATTTCGTCAAAGGGCTTTATAATTTTAAGCATGGCTCCGAAACCAGTAGAGACGACCGCGAAAGGGAGTGAAGAAAATCGCGTATGCGAATTCCGGCTTTTTGCATGAAAGGAAAGAGAATGATACGTCGCTGCGAAGTGTAGTAGGTATCGCAAAAATCATAGGTGTCTTCATCCTTCATTTTGCGGTCTTGTTGATTGGTTTTGCATTTCCCATCCAGGATGCGCAAAGCCACTTGCGCTTGACAGGCACTTGGTTCGATCACTTCATGCAGTGGGATGCGCAGTGGTATGCTGCTATAGCAAAATACGGGTATCAATTGCCTCTTGATGTGCAACAAGCATTCACCGTGACTGGCAATGCAGTCCCTTTTTCTCCAGCGCTGCGCACAACAGCTTATTTCCCTGGGTTTCCGTTGATCATCCACTTGTTTGGCAGCACAGGCAGCATCATCGTGGGAAGCCTGGTGTTCATTGCGACTTTGGTGCTGATGTATCTGCTTGTTGAACGCAGGTTTGGTGATACAGCTGCGCTGTTTGCCATTATATTGTATGCCATCAATCCGGCGGCCATCTATGAGAGCGCTTTATATGTAGAAGTATACAGTGTCTTATGTACGTTGCTCATTGTGTATGGTCTCACAAAGGCGTCCCGCACAGGAGATGTGATCGCCTGTATTGCTGGATTCATGGGCACGAGTCTGCATGAATTAGGACTGATTTCTATTGTATTTGGTTTGCGCTTTTTCCAGCGAAGACAATATAAGTTCGGCATCATTTACGGCCTTTCCGTCGTAGCGCCCTGGTTTTTGTTTGTCGCCTATCTCTGGGGACGCTATCAGCAGCCGTTTGCAATTTTTCATGCTGAAACAGCTTGGCAACGCGTTTGGCGCTTTCCAGGCACGGGTTTAGTGCAGTCGTTGCCGCATATGAGTCTGAATACGCTGTATGTGTGTGGGTTTGTGTTGTTGATCATTTTGTACGTATACGCTTCTCTTAAATGGAACTTTACGGAAGGTCGGCTCCATGAAGCGGGTGTTGCTTCATGGGACACAAGTCTTTGGGTGATCGCACTTGCACTTACTTCGCTCAGTACCTACATTCCAGGGGCGCCACTGACTAGTGTACTGCGTTTCTTAAGTGTTATCTGGCCCATTTATGCACTGATATGGACAAGAAAATGGTCTGATGATATGAAACTGATGATTGCAACTGGACTATGCGTGTTGTTTGGCGTATTTGATTTAGAGGGAAGTCTGCTGTTTTCACACGGTCTATTTTTTCAATGAGTGATTTGCAGAGCGTACAAAAGGAGATGGGGTACTATGCAGACAAATCTCTATTTCGTGCGCCACGCGCATTCTACATACACTCCTGATGAATTTGGCAGACCTTTATCCGCGCAAGGGATAGCGGATGCCAACAGGGTGACCGAACTCCTTTTGCGAGAAGATATCGATGTGGTCGTTTCCAGTCCCTACAAACGAGCTGTGCAAACGGTTCAAGGGATTGCTGATTTCCTGGGCAACGAAATTCTGATAGAGATGGACTTAAGAGAGCGACGGATCGCCACAAATGATGTGGATGATTTTGCGCAGGCGATGAAACAGCTCTGGACAAATCCGTTTTTTTCTTTTGCTGGCGGTGAATCCAATCATGCTGCTCAACATAGAGGTGTCAGCGCGACGCGCAATATCTTAAAAAAATACCAAGGGGACAACGTGGTCATTGGAACGCATGGCAACCTCATGGTATTGATTATGAATCATTTTCGTGGTACATATGATTTTGCTTTTTGGCAACAGCTTACCATGCCTGATATTTATAAGTTGAGTTTTTGTGGACATCACTTCGTTGATGCAAAGCGCATATGGGGTAAATTGTAATTTTTATAAAAGTTATCATTTTGAACGGTATCCTGTATGGAGAGCGGGAATAGTATAATACCCTTGACAACTGGGACAACATCATGATGAAGTATGGGGTGCTGAATCTGGAAATTAAAATGGCAACGTTACCGCTTTGGTGGCTTGTATCAATAGGAATCACGCTTTCATGTTTCTTAGCAATTTATTGGAATAGTGACTGGGAGAAGTATGCCAGACCCTTTTGTCGTGTGACCATCTTTATCACTTTGGCGACCCTCTCGCAAATTATGATGATGTCTGTACATAACGGCAGTCAAGCTCAATTGTGCTACAGCATTGCTTTTCCGATGGTATTTCTCGAGCAAATGGCCGGCATTCAATCGTTTATGGTCATGTTCGAGTACAAACACGTCTTCCGCTTCGATAGAGTTTTAGTGTTCGGTTTATTGTTTCTGGTGATCTCTGTGCTATTCCGTAAAGATATCTACCCAGTGATGCAGCAAGTGCCTGACGGATATTGGTTTGCTCCAGTAAAATCGGCCATCGGGTTCAATATCTTAAAGATGGTACTCTATGGAGGCACTTGGGTCGCACTGTTTACGGTCGTCATTATCGGTTTGCATCGCCAAGGCTACCGTCGACGGTGGCCGTATGGTCTTTCTATATTGATCTTTGCCTTTAGCTATTTTAATGACTCCATCCTGATACAACATCATCACACCGTGTATCCGACCGCTTGGATCGTCGCCATCTTATTTTTTGTCCTGTTGCTGGGAGAAGTACATTGGCATATGAAAGATCTTTACGAACGCTTAAATCACGATGTGTTGACACACGCATATTCACGCAGCTTTGGGGAGATGTACTTATCCCAAATGCTTGAGCAAAATGATGTCGGACTTATTTATGCGGATGTCGATAAATTCAAAGAGATCAATGATACGTATGGCCACCAGGTGGGGGATACGGTTCTAAAAAACATGGTGGATCTGGTCAAACCAATTATGAAGAAGCCAAATGTGCTTGTCCGGCTCGGCGGGGATGAGTTTCTTTTTATTTTTCCAAAGGTTCGGCCGCAGGATGGCTTGGCTTTGTGCCGTCAGCTTGAGCGGCTCTTGAATGATCAACTGTATTTATCGCCAGATGAACATATAGGCGGAAAAAGAGAAGTGTATGTCAGCTTGGGGTGGACTTACGCACCGAAAGGGTCACGTGTATCCGATATGGTACATCAGGCAGATTTGTCAATGTATCAACAAAAGGAGAAGAATCGTATGCGGATGACGTAAAGGGGGCGGCAAGGGAGGCATCCCCCCTCCACAATTGAATAGAGGGAGGATTTACCCATTATTTTGTGTTTAGGACATTGCGATAGGCGGATCTATCGTTATACTGCCTTGTGAAGTAGTGAGCGTTATGTACATATGCCCGTCAGAGGCCGTGACATCGATGCTTAAACCGCCAATCTGCAGGTGGGCAGGGATACCTGGAATCGAAGATGTGGTATCTGCGCTTGCTACGGCAGGCATCACCGCGATTGTGGATAGTGACAATGCGCCGATTGCAATTGCACGTGGAACGAATTTCACAATATGACCTCATTTCATTATGATTTAGTGATGTCGTCAACGGACGCTAAAAAGGCATCGACGACATCTGGATGATACAAACTCCCGCGGCCTGAGATAATTTCATCAATGGCCCAGGCTTCTGGTTTCGCTCTTTTATAGGGGCGCTTGGATGTCATGGCATCGAAGCTGTCGATCACAGCGACAATGGCCGCACCTACTTCAATTGCGTCACCTTTTAAGTGGTTTGGATATCCACTTCCATTGAAACGTTCGTGATGTTGCTCCACGATGGTACTCGCATCGTGCAGATGGGGTAAGCCAGTAGAACAAAGGATCTTTTTACCAAATTCCGGATGCCTTTTCATTATATCAAATTCTTCGTGTGTTAATGTAGCTGGTTTCAACAAAATGGTGTCAGGTACATCAATTTTCCCAATGTCGTGAAAGAATGAGCCAAAGTTCAAGCAGTGCAACTGATAAGATGACAAATTCATCCGTTGGCCAATCAGCAATGAATTGCGGCGGATACGTTCGCAGTGGTCCGCAGTATATCCGTCTTTTTGTTCGATATCCACAGCCAATTGTTGAAATTTTTGTGTAATTTCACTGTAAAAATGGAATACGGCATTTGAACAAATATATAAAAAAGTCGTATCTTCTAAAGCCGTAAAAATCACATGGTCTTTAACTGGTTCGGTAGAGATGGTGTCACCTGGTGATACAATTCCTTGCCGATCACCGCTTGTATAAGCGAGACATCCAGAGATGACAAACACAGACTCCAATTCATTCCATCCGTCTTGCGGAGTAAGTCCCCAGGATCCCCCTTCATGAAGGGTATGGTGAATAATCTCTGTTCCATTTTTACTGGCCAACAGAGAAACTTCGAGTTTTCCGGTATTTACCTTCTCGATTGATTGGCCTACTTTCATGTGTCGAAGCCAGTCCATCATCTCTCCTGATTGTGGCATGTTTTTGCACCTACTTGTCTCTTTAATCCCGCATTTTGTTTTTATCTTTATCAAACGTCATTGTTTTTAAATCTTCGTGTCCAAAAATTTAAGGATTGCATTTTTGGATTGTCAAATAAGGCAATTACACTAAGCATACACCAAAGTCATCATGACCGCAGCACAGGCAGCGTTTAAGCGATGCCTCATCTCTTAAACAACGGACAAAGGACCAAACAACCTCGCTTGGTCCAATTAGGTGCTATCGGTGATGTTAAACATCACTTTGATTTGCTCAATGCAGGTCATCACATCATCTAAACTCATGCCCTCGTCGCCGACGATAACGATGTTCCGTTTACGAGTTCCGCACCGAGGGCATGATGGTAACCGATAAGGAGAGGCAGCGTCATAACCACATTTTATACAGCAATAAGTGCGCATCATGGGCAGTAACCGTTAAACGTTTGTAGTCTGAAAACTCAGTCTATATCGCTCAATCTTGTCCATTAGGTTCGGATCATCTGATTGACCAATCAAGACGAGTGTTTTTTCTCCCCGACACACTGGACATTTGCTTCTTTGTTCATAAAAAGCCGATTCGCAACCACATTTTAGACAAATGTAATAGCTCGCTTTCATCCCTTTACCTCCTGAATACCCATTTTCTCTTAATATTTTTTTATAGGAACATAATACCATGGCATATTTGAGAGGGAAAGACATTTGTTTAAAGCACTTTGAAAAAGGATAATACATTTTTTCGTAGTGTCATCACTGAGCAGTTTTGAATCGGCTTAGACGTCCATGAGGATACAGAGCGATTTCAGAAATTTGACGTGTGACGAGCGTCTGTCTTTCGTGAAATCGTCATCATGCTTCATTGTAACGAAAGCAAGGAGCCATCTTGAAAGTGTTCAATTCTCATATTTTTTCTTTAATGTGTTCGCGTTTATCGTGATATGTTGAGACGCTTTGATAATCAAAGTTAGATCTTTTTTCATCGCGGACAATTGCTTGTTATTTTTATCTACACTTCTTTTCAAGGCAGGTATGTAGTTTTGGATCATTTGTGAAATCATATTGTTATTTTGTTCGGTTAGGTTCTTGTGGTTCTTCATCTCTTGATGAACGCTCGCAAATCCAATGTCCATTTTTTGGTGAACGTCGGTAAAGCGTTGATCGACCTTTTCGAAACGCTGATCTACCCCGTCGAAGCGCAGATCGACCTTTTCGAAGCGTTGATCGACCTCGTCGAAGCGTTGATCGACCTTTTCGAAACGCTGATCGACCTCGTCGAAGCGTTGATCGACCTTTTCGAAACGCTGATCGACCTCGTCGAAGCGCAGATCGACCTTTTCGAAGCGCAGATCGACCTCGTCGAAGCGTTGATCGACCTTTTCGAAACGCTCATCGACCTCGTCGAAGCGTTGATCGACCTTTTCGAAACGCTGATCTACCCCGTCGAAACGTAGTTCCACCTTTTCGAAGCGTTGATCGACCTCGTCGAAACGTAGTTCCACCTTTTCGAAGCGTTGATCGACCTCGTCGAAACGTAGTTCCACCTTTTCGAAGCGTTGATCGACCTCGTCGAAGCGTTGGTCCACCTTTTCGAAGCGTTGGTCCACCTCGTCGAAGCGTAGTTCCACCTTTTCGAAACGCTGATCTACCCCGTCGAAGCGCTGATCCACCTTTTCGAAGCGTTGGTCCACCTCGTTAAAGCGCTGACCCATCTCCTTACGGAGATCACGAATCTCATGATTTAATGAAGTATTCATTTTATCGAATTGAGATGTAAGAAACGTTTCCAGTTCTTTGTCCATCAAAATCACCTCATGCTTCTGTAGTTAAAAAGGCAAGTGCGTCTTGATCTGAGTATAGACGGTGCCCATTATCCCTACAATGCACGTTTTGGAGATAGAATGACTACAAAGGAGAATGGCATGAAGCGCTTCTTTCGTTCTATAGGACTTATGAAGCCAAAGATTTCTGCAAAGGGAAACGCTTGTCCTCAAAAAAGAGGTTCCAGAGACGGGAACCTCAACATTTACTCAGCGTTTCTTTAGCAACCTCCGATTGCGCCTGTTGCTGGTACTAGCAATACGAACAAAACAAAGATAATCAAGAACACAACTGCCCACTGCGAATAGCCGCCAAAGACACCCATTTAAACAACCTCCTATGTGATGGCATGCTTTATCCTACGTAACAGGAAAATTGAATCCAGGTACAGATGACGATTTATGTGGGCAATTCATGGCATATATGTCATGGCGCATCATCGTGTGCAACGGGAGGTGGGGCGGCCTGTCTCGTTTGTGCGCATGGTTGTCGCAGCACTGAATAGGCGCGTGTGTTCTACAAGTTCGTGTCGCCGTAATTCATCTGTTGCGGTTTGTGGCGTAATCCATATGCAGGCTTGGCTTAAATTGAAGAGCGTAAATATTTTATCTATTAGTCAGATATAATCATTGACATTAGGTTAATCTAATTGTAATATCTGAACCATAATACATGATTGAATTAGTCATGTTTAAGTTCGGCGGAAGTTCTGCTGTTTTTCTAGCAGCGATCCGCATAATTTAGGGAGGTCTTTTGACAATGAGCCGTTCACTTAGAACCAGCCTGGTTTGCCTGGCGGGAGCGGTGCTTATTGCAGTATTGGTTTGGCAGGCAATTACATCGGCAGGTAACCCGGATCCGACTGCCCATGGAATTTCGCCAACTGCAGGGATCGTGGATACGGCCGTTTTGGTCTATCGCGAAGGTCTGGAATGTATTTTGGTGTTATCCGCAGTCGTCGCTGGCCTGATACGCACGCAAAAAGTGTATTGGAAACCCATCGCAGGCGGAGCTGGCATCGGCTTTTTGGCTACTTTGGTGACTTGGTTCATCCTAGTGAGCATTTTGGCGCTTGTTTCCATGACTGCCTCTGAAAACAGTGTTCAGGCGGCAACAGGTCTTTTGGCGATTGTCGTGTTGCTCATCGTCATGAACTGGTTTTTCCACCGGATTTATTGGACTGGGTGGATATCATTCCAGAACCGCAAGAAGAAAGAACTCATTAATTCTATGGAATCTGCACCCACTGATTCGGTTGAAGTTGCAAAATCGGTCGCATATAAAGGGCTGGTTGTTCTCGGTTTTGCTTCGGTGTATCGGGAAGGCTTTGAAGTGGACATCTTTCTGCAAAGCATTCGGCAACAGTGTGGTATCACAAATGTCGTTCTCGGGACTGCCTTCGGTATGGTGTTGATTTTAGTCACCGGTTACTTCACATTCTTGGCGCATCAAAAATTGCCCTATAAAAAAATGTTGGTATTTACCGGGATTTTGTTGGGTGTCGTCTTTGAAATTATGATTGGCGAGCAAGTCAATGAGATGCAGTTGGCCAATTGGATCCCGACACACAGCTTGTCCGTGAATTTCCCGGCCTGGGCAGGGACGTGGTTTTCTGTCTTCAATAACTGGGAGACCATCATCACTCAAATTGCTGCAGCCATCTTTGTCATCGGATCGTACTATGCAGCTCGTGCGAAAAAGCCAAAGTCGCGGCGCAATGCGGTTGCATCGAGTTCACCTGCGGAAAGTTGATATCGTACAAGGTTTGCTGACGGGCTGATTACATATCTGCCTTGAACATGTTAGGTTCCATCAATATTTAATTCATTATTCAAATCAATCGAAACATGATGTCTACATCTATGAATGAATTTTAGGAACAACGAGCCGTCATGTCTGGGCATCTCCATACATGGCGGTTGTTGTTGAGAAGGCAATAGAAGGGTACGAGAACCTGTTTTATGCATTATAAAGATGACTAAATTAGTCATGTATCCGATTTGAACGTGTGGGCGCTCGGCGCCTTTTACATATCTGGAGGAATGCTTCGTGGTCAGAACAATCAAAACATTGGCCTTGACAACAACCATGATGGCAACATTGGTGGGGCTGGTTGGCTGTGGTGATCAGTCTAATTCAACTTTCACTTCACAAAACTACGCTTCTTCTGCAGGGAATTCATCGCAAGCAACATATCACGTCGTGAAAGACGAGGCAGGACATGAGGTCAAGGTTCCGATGAACCCGCAGCGGGTGATCGCGCCGTATTTGGAAGATCCATTGACTGTGTTGGGGATCAAACCGGTTGCACAGTGGGCGGATGGCAATACCACTTTTAGTTATATTCCGGAGTTAAAAGGATTGCCGGAAATCAGTTCCGACATGCCGGTAGAACAGGTGCTGAGCTACAATCCGGACCTTATCATCATTCACAATTCTGATTTGGTGAAGAACGATAACCAGTATGCAAAGATTGCGCCTACTTTTGAATTTAAAAATACATTGACTAGCAGTTGGAAGCAGACGTTGCTGACGTTGGGCAAGGTTTTCAACAAAACCAATGTGGCGAAGCAGGCGATTCAACAGTATGACCAAAAGGCGCAATCCGCCAAAACAGAATTGCAAAAAGTGGTGGAAAAAAAGACGGTCGCTATCCTTTGGATTGAGGGGAAGGACATCTATCTGGTCTCGCGTGGACGGCAAAGCGGGGGTGTTCTCTATGATGATTTGGGCCTGACGCCGCCAAAAGCCGCGAATAAGAAAGCACTTGGTCCGTTCCCGCAACTTTCTCTAGAGGAACTACCAGAATTAAATGCGGATTACATATTCGAAGTGCCAGAAGATTCGGCAGGCCAAGCGCAGTCGAACACAGTCACCAACAGTCCCATCTGGCAGTCGCTGAAAGCGGTCAAAGAAGGCCACGTATACAAAGAGGATTACGGGAATTGGATCAACGACGGGTTCTATGCAGACGAGAAAACCATCAATGACACGCTGAAAGCGCTGGTGAAATAATCGGCGCGTGATGACGCTGTCCGTTAGATGAACAGCCATCGCACAGAAGTTGTTGAGTGGAATTGGAGGTAGTGGTGTGAATGTCTTGGACAAGGTTGTCTCAACTGGTGTTGTAGTCGGTTTGGCAGTGCTAGGTGCCACCGCTTGCGGCGCGCAGACAGGAAAATCTGCGTCAACTTCACAGCCAAAGAGTCACGTTGTGAAGGACAGTTACGGTCATTCTGTGCGTGTGCCCGTCGATCCAAAACGGGTGGTGGCGCCTGACTTTGAAGTTCCATTGTTGGTGTTAGGCATCAAACCTGCCGCTCAAGAGTCCACGAGCGGTTCACAACCAGAATATGAGTATTTACAACCGCAATTAAAGGGTGTACCCACAGTGAACTTCACAGGAGGGTTGAAACCGGAAGATGCGCTGAAGTTTAATCCGGATCTTATCATTCTCGATAATTCAAATTGGGTGACCACTGATCTTTACAAACAATTTACCAAAGTTGCTCTGACTTATGAATTTAACAATACTGTGTCAGGTTCCAATCCGTGGCCAAACCACTGGCGGAACGATCTGCTGAAATTGGGCAAGATTTTCAACAAGAGCACGGTTGCACACCAAGCCATCCAAAACTATGACAAGCAAGCGGCTGCCGCAAAAGTGAAAGTGCACCAGGCAATTGGCGACAAAAGCGTCGCGTTGCTTTATTTGTCCGGTAAAACATTGGCGGTCATGGGCACCGGATGGTGGGACAGCGCCCCCGTACTCTACGACGATTTGAAGTTGACCCCGCCAGCCTTTTCCATAGGAAAGTCGTATGATCAGATTTCCCTGGAAGAATTGCCGAAAATGAAGGCGGATTACATCTTTTTGATCGATGCGGATACATCAATGAGCTCCAATCCACTGTTCTCCAATCCTGTGTGGAAAAACCTCTCTGCCGTGCAACAAGGTCATATGTTTAAGGTGAGCGGCAGCAGCAGCTTTTTTGGCATGGGCGCCATCACAAATGCATTGACGATTAAGACGGTGGTTAAGGATCTGACGAAGTGATTTGAATTGTGGATTGTTCAAGTTGGCTGAATGAGATGTCAACCCTACGTCAGCTCTATGGCTCTAACTACCATATTTGAGAGGGGGAGAATATGATGCGTTATCAGAGAAATACCATCGCAATGGCTGCCATGCTAACAGTCATGATGGTAGGTATGACCGCCTGCGGCGCGCAACAGAGTACAAACACAGCAACGAACGCTTCGGCCAAGGTCAAACAAGCGAATACACCAGTCGTCATGAAAGACGACGTAGGGCACAAGGTCACAATCCCGGCCAATCCTACCCGGGTTTTAGCGCCATTTTTGGAAGACGAACTTGTAACCCTAGGAATAAAACCTGTCGCCCAACTGGCATTGGGTCAAGATGTCCAGAGTTCCCTGCAGACTCAATTGAAAAATGTTCCAATACTCGATATGTCCAGCGGACTAGATCCAGAGAAAGTGCTAAGCTTCAATCCTGATTTGATTCTGCTGAATAACACTGCATTGGCAACAGGGAACAAGTATGCGCAACTCGCGAAAATTGCGCCGACTTATGTCTTTAAATACGGGGCGCAAGATTGGCGGCAAACGCTTTTGACGATGGGAAAGATGTTTCATAAAACCAACAAGGCGAAACAAGCGATACAGAATTATGACCAAGAAGCCCAGGATGCTTCTGCCAAGATCCACAAGGCCATCGGCAACAAGACGGTTGCCGTTCTGTGGGTGGATGGCAAAAGCATCTATATCGTCACCAAGGACTGGTTCAGTGGTCAGGTTTTGTATGGAGATATGGGGTTGACGCCGCCAAAAGTGGCGGATGTCAGTGGTGATAACGGCTTTCCGCCGATTTCCATGGAGAAAATACCGAGCATGCATGCCGATTATATTTTCCTGGTATCTGACAGCAAGTCAGCGGCAAATTGGGTGGTTGATGATCCCGTGTGGAAATCGCTTCCCGCCGTACAAGCGGGTCATTCTTATATGGTGAGTTACGGCAACTGGGTACAAACCAGCGGCGTCATTGCGAACACCCAAACCATCAAGGATGCGCTCGCCGACCTGACCAAGTAGGGGATTGAGCAACCGCAGTAGATGCGCGACAATGCCACCCGTTTTATCGATGTCGTCGCCATCAACCAATCATAAGCGTGATGAGAGGGATTCAATCATGCCGAAGACAGACCTGAACCAAATGCTGAAATTGTTTAAGATCAGCCTGCAAGCGGAAGAAACGCCCATTCTTTCGATCCCGATGACAGACATGGTCCAAGCATCGCACATGACGCGTTTTGTGGAAATCTATGCCCCGATGATTCAAGCGTTGGAACCCGGCGCAGCAGCGACTTCCTTTGGTGGGTGGTTCGGTTTTTTGACTGCCGGTTTGCATTATTTTCTTTCTGTCCGAAACACGACCATCGACTTGTCTCTTCGCAACTTAACAGTGCAATTATACCCAGTTGGCCCGCACCATCGCTTTGCGTTTCACTTGGATGATTTTCACGAAATGGCTGGTCCTGTGGATGGGGCACAAAGACAGGCTTGGCGCAAACAGGTGTTGGAGACGTTTTATGCCGCGACAGTGCGCCCGCTGTTTACGGCGTTATCCAAAGCCGCCAACATCAGCATTGGGCAACTTTGGGGGCAATTGCCGATCAAAGTTGCTATGGGGATGGAGCGATTCTCCGTTGGCGCAGATGCGCGGACGTCGCAAACACTTGCGGATGACTACCAATGCTTGCGCACTGAACTAGATGCGAGCGTTTTTGGGCTCAAGCGCAACCCATTCGCTGTGCAGATGCGCAAAATTGAAAGCGAGGCGTCACCACATCAACTTGTTTATATGAAAACCGCCTGTTGTTTGGATCACTGCAGGGTAGGTGGAGCGTACTGTTTTACATGTCCACGAATCAGCGAATCGACGCGCGAAGTGCGCCGTGAAGCATTTCGTGCGGCACAAGCGCAGTGATCGCGAGGCATACTTCATTTTAGAAAGGAGCGATTCGGGTGCTTCGTCGATTTTTTGCATATTATCGACCCTACAAAGGACAGTTCACATTGGATTTCGGTTGCGCGGTGCTGTCTGCATTGCTCGACCTGCTCTTTCCTTTGGTGGTGGGGCGGGTGACCACACAACTTGTGCCGAGCAAGCATTGGTCACTTATCCTGTGGGCGGGCTTTGGGATGCTTGCGATTTATCTCATCAATTCAGGCTTCAAGTATATCGTCAGTTACTATGGCCACAAGTTGGGCATCAGCATTGAAACAGACATGCGCAGAAAATTGTTTGATCACATTCAGAAATTATCATTTCGCTTCTTTGACAACAACGAAACAGGGCGCTTGATTTCGCGCGTGACAAGCGATTTGTTTGAGATTGGCGAATTGGCGCACCATGGACCGGAAGATGTCTTCATTGCCTCCATGACGCTTGTCGCCGCCTTTTTCTTGATGTTGATGACCAACTGGAAACTGGCATTGCTCACGTTTTTCATCGTACCGGCTTTGGTGTGGTTGGAAATTTACTGCGGTCGCAAAATGACAAGGGCCATGCGGCGAATCTTTACGGACATCGCCCATTTCAACGCGCGCACGGCGGACGCGGTCAGCGGCATTCGTGTGGTGCAGGCATTTGCCAACGAGGCGCACGAGCAAGAACAGTTTGCCATTCATAACCGCAGGTATCGTCAAACTAAGTTGTACTCCTATAAGGTTGTGAGCTTGAACGACGCAGTCAGCTACTTGTTGACCTCGGTCGTTTCGCTGTTTGAACTGATTTGCGGGGCATGGTTCATCATCCACCATCAACTGACCTACGGTGGATTTATCGAGTTTTTGTTGCTGACGAACATCCTCTTGCAACCCATCCGAAAAATCAGCTCAGTATTGGAAAATTATCCGAAAGGGGTGGCCGGATTTCAACGGTATTTAGAGATCTTGGAAACCGCGCCAGACGTCGCAGATGCGCCAGACGCCGTTGAAGTGACCCATCTCAAGGGAGACATCTGCTACAACCACGTCTCATTTGGCTATGAGGAACATATGCGAGTCTTTCGCGATGTCAATTTGCAGATTCATGCGGGGGAGACGGTTGCGTTCGTCGGGCCATCCGGTGCGGGAAAAACGACGTTGTGCAGCCTACTGCCGCGATTTTATGAAATTGAAGCGGGAAATATCACCATTGACGGCATGGACATCTGCAAGATGACGTTGGCGTCTTTGCGCAGGCAAATCGGCATTGTCCAGCAGGATGTCTTTATTTTTGCAGGCACACTGCGGGAGAATATCGTCTATGGCAAGATGGACGCCACCGAAGCGGAAATCTGGGAAGCAGTTCATCGCGCGCAATTGGATGAATTTGTTCGATCCCTGCCGCAGGGTCTAGACTCGGTTGTTGGCGAGCGAGGTGTAAAGCTTTCCGGTGGGCAAAAGCAACGCCTGTCCATTGCGCGCATGTTTTTGAAGAATCCGCCGGTACTCATTCTCGACGAAGCGACGTCGGCGCTCGACACCGTGACGGAAATGGCGATACAGCAATCTTTGGCAGAATTGTCGCGTGGGCGGACGACCTTGGTGGTGGCCCACCGGTTGGCTACCATCCGCAATGCCGACAGAATTGTCGTCGTCACACAAAACGGCATCGTCGAACAGGGGAGTCATCAGGAATTGGTGCAAAGCGGCGGCCTGTACAGTCAATTGCACAGGGCACAGTACAGTTCATGAGCGAAATACGTTTGAGCGGCGGGCAGAGGTTCGTCGCTTTTTGTGGGGGGATCGACCTTGTCAGATGTTGTCTGGAGATGCGACGAAGTCCCCATCACTGATGGACTGCCCTGCCAGCACCGAGCTCTGGCCGCTTTTGCTTGGGCGCAGCGGTATTCTGGATAAGAAGACAGCGGCAAAACTGCCGATGACAAGACAGCAGACCACGTTGATCATACAAGCTACGCCAGCAAGCGGTCCGAACGCATCGGTGGCGAGGACGGCGGCCAAGGCGGTATTGCATATCCCGACTTCAAACAGTTCGCTGCGCAGCGTGGACGAATCAAATTTCAACAGGCGTGCGTAGAGACCGCCCGCCCCCATTTGTAATAGGATTTGCAGGATAACGCAGACGAAAATGGGCACCAGGATTGCCGCATGCGCGGAGACAGACGCGCTTGCCGGCGCAACAATGCCAATGACAACAACATACAGCGCCAGCGCGGACAGCATGGAGGACATCGGACGTACCCACGTCTGAATTTTGGGCGCCACAATTTGCAGTAAAATGCCGCACACAAGTGGTAGAAACACAATGCGCGCAGTTTTGAGCACAAAGGGGAGGTAGGCGAGATGCACGCCTTGCCCGGCAAACAATTTGCTCAAGGCAGGGGTGAGCAGTGGGGCGATGAGTGTGTCAATACCAGACATGCAGACACTAAGAGATAAATCGCCATTGGCGACCAACGTATTCAGATTCGAGGAAGAGCCACTCGGCACGACGCCATTCATAATGATGCCATTGGCCAATTGCGTGTGCAGGCCAAAAAACAGCCATGCCAAGAGAACAGAGACCCCCGGCGCGATGATCCAATGCCCAAGCGAGCCGAGCAGCGGCGGAATGGGTCGCTTTAAAAATTGCTTCAGTCGTTGCCGCTCCAACGTCATGCCCATCATGAAGAGCACAAATCCAAGCGCGTCATCTGAAATGCCGCTCCAACTGATAAATGTACGAGACCAATGAAAGGCAATGAGGGAAACGACGACAATCCAGAGCGGCATCAACTTGGCGATGACAAATGTAAGTAGACGCATAGATGAGACTTCCCTTCAAGATTGGAGATGTTCTACGAGCGTGTGGGCCGCAACTTGAATGTGTTGTTCCAACAAACCAATGGCAGTCTCCACATCTCTTTGTTGACAAGCAGCCAACAGCGCCCAATGTTCCTGTTGCGACCGCTGCATGTAGTTTAGGTGTTTGAGCTGCATGCGCACGTATCGATCCATCTGGACATACAAGGTTTCAATCATGGCGACCAAACGCGGACGTTGGGCAGGGGAATACAGCGCATCGTGAAATTGCCAGTTCAGGTCTCCCCAATGGGCAACATCGGGATCCGCCTCAATCCTGTGAAGAACATCTTCAGCTCGCTTTAAATCGGCGCCGGACATCTTATCCATGGCCATACGCAACGCCATGGTTTCCAGCGCCACGCGAATTTCATAAATTTCTTGCACCTCCATCGAAGACAGTTCCGTAACGACAGCGCCACGGTGCGGATAAAATGTGACAAGCCCTTCCGCTTCCAACTGGCGCAGCGCTTCGCGCACGGGAATGCGGCTCACGCCGAACTGGTTTGCAATCTCATCCTGGAAAAGTTGTTCTCCAGCCGCCAGTTCTCCCTGCATGATGGACTCCCGCAGCGCCTCAGCAATCAATTGAGGAGTACTTTTTTGGAGTTGTTTTACATTTTTCGATCCGGTTAGATTCTTCATGACGCATATTGTATACGTGTATAAAATATACGTCAAGAAATCGGAAGAGGTGGACCCTCGGGCATCCCTCTGGTCGATGGATTTTACAAGCCTGTGCAAGGAATTTCCGGTGGTGCTTGATGGTACGACGCTTTTGCGCCGGAAGCGACTCGATACATATTCAAGTGCGTCGTGATGGTGCTAGAGAGAAATCTTCGCGTATTTTCTGGACTTACGATTCAAGCGCCCTCTGGGTTCTTTTTCAACTTTCGCATCTGTCTCTTTTCTACAACCTGTTCATAGGCGTTTACAACTGTATCTACATCCTCCTGCAATTCGGAAGTGAGCATATGGTTTGAAGTTACATCTGCTTTTAGTGCAGGGATGTGGTTGTGTATCATTTGTGCAAGCATGCGGTTATTTTGCTCTGTAAGATTACGGACGTTCTTGAGTTCCACATGTGCTTCGTCAAAGCGACGATTCACATCGTTACGGAAGTCAGCGAGCGTATCTTTGAATTCTTTGCGAGCAGCAGCGAACTTATCGTTGGATTCGGCACGGTCAGCAGCAAGCGCATCTTTGAATTCTTTGCGAGCGGCGGCGAAATCACTGTCGGATTTGGCACGGTCGGCAGCGAGCGTATCTTTGAATTCTATTTGAGCAGCGGCGAACTTACTGTCGGATTTGGCACGGCCGGCAGCGAGCGCATCTTTGAATTCTTTGCGAGCAGCGGCGAAATCACTGTCGGATTTGGCACGGTCGGCAGCGAGCGTATCTTTGAATTCTTTTTGAACAGCGGCGAACTTACTGTCGGATTTGGCACGGTCAGCAGCGAGCGCATCTTTGAATTCTTTGCGAGCGGCGGCGAGCATATCTTTGAATTCTTTGCGGTCGGCAGCGAGCGCATCCTTGAATTCTATTTGAGCAGCAGCGAACTTATTGTCGGATTCTTTGCGGTTGGCGGCGAGCGCATCCTTGAATTCTATTTGAGCAGCAGCGAACTTATCGTCGGATTCTTTGCGGTCGGCAGCGAGCGCATCCTTGAATTCTATTTGAGCAGCGGCGAAATCACTGTCGGATTTGGCACGGTCAGCAGCGAGTGCATCCTTGAATTCATTACGGACGGTAGAAAATTCGCTATTAAACTCGGAACGCAGTCCATCAAGCCCTTCGCGCAATTCACGACTGAACTTCGCATCCATTTTGTCAAATCGCGTGTTGATATCGTTTTTAAAATCAGTGAGAAAAGATTTTAGTTCTTCATCCATTCACTGTTCCTCCTATCTTAAAAGCGGATAAGAGCTAACTCGTTTGCCTATGGACCTCAGTATAGATGGTGTTCATCTTCCCTACAATGCACGCTTTGGAGAAAAAATTCCCTAAGCGCTAGGCCAAAGAAGCAAACGGAAAACGATTGAAAAAGTGCCCATGGCATGCCAAATAACCACACCCGTAAAGTGGATTCTATCCAAAACGCGAAGCTGTTTATGTCATCCCTATTTGCAAGGGATGGAAAATTATGATGGTAAGGGTGATGGAAAGAACATGAGTGTGCAGCAAACAGAGGAACGCGTAGTCACTCAACTCTTTCCCTACGATCAGTTGCTAAGAGATGTACGTGGCCGATGACGCTCGGCTTATCGACGGTTACGGCGCGAATCTGGCACATTTGCGACTTGTCAAACAGCAGTGTGATCCCGAAGGTCTGTCCGCCCGTGTCTATCTTGATTAAACTGACGGGCAGACATTCATTTGAGATGAGCGTCTGTCCGATTTTTCATACTCATGAAGAACAGCATGAAGCTCATCAATGTAATTGACGCTTGATCTCTTCCACCTGTGCAACGCTTAATCCAGTGGCATTCGCCACTTCCGAAACATCATGGTTCATCAATAAAAAATTACGGGCAATTTCCAGGGATTTTTCTAATTTGCCTTCTTCCCTGCCAACTTCAATGCCCTCCGCTCTCGCATCGGCCAACCATGAAGCCTTATCCATCATCGCCATGTGACGAGCGAGATAAGCTGCCCAATTATCTGGATCTCGACTGATTTGCTCCCATGCTTCCATCGCCTTCTCCATTATTGGATCTTTCATCGCCAACGCCTCCAGCTCTGTACGAATTTGTTCATTGTCTGCTGCATCGAGCAACAGCAACCATCTTTCCAGTGGGTCTTGAACAGCCTGTGCAAGGTTGTCTAGATATGATTTCCGCAATTTCGGCAACTCGATAAAATGAATCTCCATCACATCGGTCATCGGCATCTGTGTTTTTTCGTCAAGTAAATGATATGTCGAGTGGTACACTGGTGTCGAGTCGAAATAGTGAAAATCCAAGATGTTCACCGTGATGGTGCGATTCAATTCGAGGTATTTCATGCCCGATTTCGCTTGGCTACGAAAAAGGCTTGCCCAGTAATACAACGAGCGCTTCACCATATCCCTGTGATTGGATAGTTGAATTTCGATATTGATTCGTTCCTCTGCATCGGTGACGGCAAACACATCCAGACGGGCTTCCTTGTCGCCGAAGGTTTCCGCCGTCAACTCTGTATTGGGAAACGTCACAGACACAATGTGCTCCCTTTTGCTCCGTTTGAACAATGCGTTGAGAAGGTCTATCAGTAGTTCTGCGTTCTGCGGTTGACCAAACATCTGTTTGAAGGCAAAATCCACTTTTAAATCCATTCATAAATCCTGACTTCGTAGCATGCCGCTCACCTCTCAACAGAGTGTACTGTCATTCCAGCAATAGTGCGATTATGTACAGTACAAGTTCATCAAAGCGAGTATGTGAGGGCATGATTTCCTTGAGCATCATCAGTAGGCGCAGGTTCGATCCGACACCAACTGCGATCCTACAACGCCACAAAGCCGCTGCATTTTCCAGCGGCCCTGTGGCAATTGCGGCATGTCACTTGCGATCATGCACGAATAGATATGTGGTAGTCTTGCAGCCACTTGTTGACCTGGACCAAAAACGCCAAGTAGTGCGTCCGCATCTGCGCTTCAGTCATGATGGAATCGCCTGTTTCCGCAGGGGCCAGAAGCCGCTTCACTTTGTCTTTGTCCACCAATGCCAACAAAGGCGCGTTTGCATCGGACAAGATGTCCAACACACTGGAACGAACGGCCTCAACATAAGACGGATTCTGTGTGCCGGGATAACCACTCTTTTTGCGATAGAGCACCTCATGCGGCAACAAATCCTTCACAGCCTCCCGCAAGATGCCCTTCTCTCTATCACCGACGGTCTTGATGTTCCAGGGAATATTCCACACATACTCAACGAGTCGATGATCACAAAATGGCACCCGCACCTCCAAGCCAATGGCCATGCTCATCCTGTCTTTGCGATCCAGCAGGGTTGGCAGCGACCCCCACACCAAGTGAAGGTAGAAGATCTCCCGCATGCGTTCGTCGGATGCGCTTTCACCAGCCAAGCGGGGGACCTCTGCCATCGCTTGTTGGTAGCGCGCTTGCAGGTATTCCTCTGGTTTGATTTTAGTTTCGATGTCTTCCATTAAGACACTGGGCCGTGTCGCATGGAATGGAAATGTCTTTGCTTTGACGTATTTCTCCGAATGGAACCAGGGGTACCCGCCAAACACCTCATCCGCGGATTCGCCGGATAACGCCACCGTGGCATTCTGTTTGAGCGCCTTGAACATCAGGTACAAGGAGGTATCCATTTCACCCATCGCGGGTAGATCACGCGCACGCAATGGAATGAAGGCGGATTTGATCAAATCGGGCGTGTCGATCACGATATCACGATGGCGGGATTTGATATGTTCTGCCACGAGATGGGCGTATGGCCCGTCGAGATCCGGTCGGATCATACTTGGCTGAAAATGTTTATCGCTGTCTTTGAAGTCGACGGCAAACGTCTGTAAGGTCTCTTTCTTTTGGCGGTTGAGAATGTCGGCGGCAATCGCAGACAAGGCGCTGGAATCCAAGCCGCCGGACAAGAGGGTGCAATAAGGCACATCGGAAATCAGCTGGCGTTCGACGATATCGTAAAGCAGTTCCCGGATGTGTTTTGCGGTGGTGTCAACGTCGGCTGTGTGTGGGTGGCTCTCCAATTGCCAATATTGAGTGAGGTGGCTGCCAGAACGGTTGAAGCGAAGTGTATAACCCGGTCGGATTTCATGCACATCCTTGTAAATCCCATGCCCAGGTGTTCGCAGGGGATGCATGGTGAAGATTTCAGCCAACCCTTCCATGTTCACTTCAGGTTCTACCAGCGGATTGGCCAGAAACGCTTTTGGCTCTGAACCAAAGACGATGGCGTTGTCGCGTTCTGCATAGAATAGCGGTTTCACCCCTAGTCTATCTCTGGCCAGGAAGAGTTCCTGGTTTTCCTCATCCCAGATGCCGAACGCGAAAATGCCGTTCAGGTGTTCGACACAGGCAGGGCCCCATTCAATGTAGGAAGTCAGCAGGACTTCCGTATCAGAGCGCGTCGTAAAGCTATGCCCACGCGATTTGAGCTCACGTTGCAGTTCTTGGAAATTGTAGATTTCGCCGCTGTACGTGATGACATATGTCTTTGTATCGGAGATTTTTTTGACCATCGGCTGACTGCCGCCCTCAATGTCGATGACGGCCAGGCGTCTGTGGCCAAAAGCGACGCGGGGGGACAGCCAAATCGGTATCCGGTCCACGACACTCCATCGTGTCTGTCATGGCTTGCAGCACTTCTTTTTCTTTGGTCAAGTCACGCCGCCAATCTACCCATCCTGTGATACCGCACATGATTAGTCACATCCTTTGCTAAACCATAGGTGTTTGCCACGAGAATATTTCGGGTGGGTGAATATATGGTTTGTAAAGAATACTGTAGCAGAATTGAGGTGGGGTGGAGCGGGATGGGGATATGATGAATAATTGGGGTGGGGGGTCATTTGGGTAGCCTTTTCAAGACAAAGCTATTGAAATGTTAAGTGGAGTAAACATACGTAGGTCAGCGAAGAGTCCCACAAGAACGTAGTGCTTGATGGGTTAGCGAAGAGCCAATGCTAAGTGTCGTATTAATATCTTTTGTGAAAAATGTTACTGAACGATAAGGATATATAGATTGACGAAAAAAGTCGAGTGGTGTAATTTTGTTATGTGAGCATGAATTAGGAGCACAGATAAATGACTATTTTATCATTAATAAACCAATTAATGATGTGAATTCCTGTGTATCTTGGTTATGCTAAGGCGTAATGATGAAAATTCTTTAAGAAAATTCGCTAGAAATGTTCTACCATAATAATAGCTCGAAAAGAAAAAGAAGCTTTGACTGGGGAATAGGGATAAAAAAATACATATACTCTAAAGTGGAGAGTCCTACATTTTTGCTCTCTTCAGCTTTGTGCTCCCCTCTCCGTTAGAAGCGGCTGTTCCAGATTGATTAACCGCGATAAACTTCCAATTGTAATTCACAGTTTAATCTTCTTTGGGCAGGGCCCACATCTATTAAGATGTTTAATGGTAACCTGAACCATGCAGCTTACAACCGAATTGTTCATAACTGTTTTGGATGGAAAAGCACGTCGAATAAATGAAAAACCGCTCGAGGCAAGGCAGTTTAGTGGACTTGCCGTTGATGTTAATTATCGCTTCAATCGATATCACCCATCATTAGGTTACTTTTCGAAGGCGCAGACTTGTGTTTAGGGGATAAATGAGCTGCTCAAGTGGATAGGTATAAGAGCGATATTAGTTTAACTGAATAAGCTATATCTCAACGAGGAGGAGCGGATATTAACACTCGCTTTAGATATGGCTAGATCAATTTCATCCAATTTTTTACTCTGGGTATGGAGTGAGAGTAAGTTGAAGATCGCTATTGTACATGATTATTTAAATCAACTAGGGGGAGCAGAGCGGGTTGTTGCTACACTGCATCAGATGTTCCCGGAGGCTCCAGTGTACACAATTCTTGTTGACCCGGACAAGTTATGGAGTGAGATGAAGGACGCTAACATAATAACAAGCTTCATACAAAAAATGGGTTTTGTACAAAATCACTTTAAGCTATTTTTCTGGCTATATCCGTTTGTAATTCGCACACTTCCTGTAAGGGGATACGATTTAGTTATTTCATCAAGTAGCGCATACGGAAAGGCTGTGTCCATTGGACCAACTGACGATGGAACAAAGCCTATACACATTTGTTACTGCCATACCCCGATGCGTTTTGCGTGGAATTTTGATGAGTATATAGAAAATGAAACCTCAAAAGGATTACTTAGGAGATTGGCAAGGTTGTTGGTACCTTTCCTGAAAATGTGGGATGTACAAACAGCGAAGAATGTCGACTATTTCATCGCCAACTCTTCAGTAGTTTCAAAAAGAATAAAGAATTATTACAACAGGAGTTCAAAGGTGATCTTTCCTCCTGTGGATATACCTATAAAACCTACGTTTGAAGAACCAGGGGACTATTTTTTAGTTGTATCAAGATTGGTTAGCTATAAACGCATTGACCTTGCTGTCAGAGCATGTACAGAGGCCGACCTACCCCTTCTAGTGATCGGTGATGGGCCAGACAGAAATAGGCTCGAGAGTGTCGCTGGCCCATCTATTAGATTTCTTGGTTATCAATCTGAAGAATCTAAATTGGAATACATGGCCCGATGCAGGGCGTTAATTTTCCCGGGAGAGGAGGATTTCGGTATTACCCCGTTGGAAGTAAACGGATTAGGTCGTCCTGTTGTCGCCTATAGAGCGGGCGGGGCTTTGGATACTGTCAAGCATGAGCTAAATGGATTATATTTTGATAAGCAAACTGTCGAAGACTTGGTTCAAACCTTATATCAAGCATCGAAACATAAATGGGATTCTAACGAAATCCATACATGGGCAAAGAATTTTGGTCGTGAAGTTTTTGAGTCGAATATAAAAGAGATGTTGGTTGTGGGAAAACGGCGTTAATATTTCAGAGTATCTATAATATTCAAATTTGAGTTGGTGAATTTTCGGAAAAATAAATACCCAAAAAATACTAATAAATACAATGTATGTTATTTGTTTGATGGCGGATATTGCCCTCTTGTAATACTTTGTGCGTACTACGGCTATTAGTTTTTAGGAATGAACTTGCCCTACATCACTCTGAAGATATGCTAGGATAAATGTCTTCATCAAAGGGGAGTATGAGTGTATGCCTGTCGCCATGAGTCGGCACGGAACAACTGCTATTTTGGTAGGTATAATCATTATTTTATCAATTTTCATAGGAGCTATATCGACAAAGATATATAGTATACCAATTGTATTGGTAGTAGTCGGACTACTCATATTATTTCTGGTGAGGAAATTCTTCCATAACAGTGTGAATTACTGGTTCGCTCTTACGCTGCTGGCTTGGGCGATATCACCTAGTTTCAATATAGGTAACTTTCGGATTGAAATTGGTGATATTTTAGCTTTGATTGGAATTGTTCTTTTTTTTCGTAATACTAGAGGGTATTGGACTTTTGGTTTTTTTCAGCGCTCTTTTATTATCTATATTATTACTGGAATCTTATCTGTCTTTATACTTACATGGTATACATCGTCATTTTCGGCTGGAATCGCAAGCGATTTTAGGATATTTCGCCTTTTTGCTGCCTTGTTTATGTTCGTACTTGTTCGTTCCCAAGGATACATGCAAACATCGGAAGCCTATCGGATTTTAGACTTGACCATCTTTGGTTCGGTGGTTGGGTGTATTGTAACTTTGATCGAGTTCAAGCTAGGTATAGGCATGACGTCGCAACAGTATTTCACATTAAATGGAGTTCAGATGTATAGAGCAGGTGGGACAATCTATGAGAATGCTGGAGCTTTCGGGAACTATGAGTCAATTTTGTTCGGCATATCCTTATGGATGACATATCGACGTCGGGGCCTTGTTATGGTTTGCTATTTTTTGGCTACAGCACTATTTGCTTTTGGGGCAATTTCGTCTTACTCAAGAGCAGCCATGTTGGCCATTGCCGTTAATTTTTTATTACTTTGGATAGGGAATCGTGGTAAGGCCGTAAGCTTAATAGGAGTTGCGGTCACAACATCGACCATTATTATAGCGATGAATGAATTCATGCATGGATTTATTGCACAATTGTGGATGACTAGAGTTGTGCCACTCTTCTCTATATCGAGTGTTCAGCAGTTTAATGTTGCAGGAGGAGGACGAGTAACTTCTTGGAGCAACTCATTGTCTTTTATAGCTTCTCATCTTTGGAGTCTTTTTCTCGGTATCGGATATAACGGAGTTAACTATGCATCGACTGTATTTAATTACACTATGTTTACTGACAATGGGTTTATCTCATCGATTTTAGAACAAGGTATTATTGGATTAATATCTTTTACACTCTTTCTGTTTACCCCAATTGTAATGTCCATTAGAAATCTGTCTCGTGGATCAATAACCTGGATGATACTAGCTATTTGGGTTTCTGAGTTATTGCAATCATTAACAGGAGATGTATTTACTTTTTGGAAAACAATTCCTGTTTTGTTTTTTGTCACAGCGTTTTTTTTCTCTCAATATTTTATGGAAGAAGGAGGAAAGATTGATGTTCGCATCGATCATAGTACCAAGTTACCAACGGGCAAAATATCTTTCAGACTGCCTAGCAAGTATTCTAAACCAACAAACGTGCAATGATCTTGATTACGAAGTACTTGTGGTTATTCGTCGAGGTGATAAAGATACAGAACTAGTAGTCAGTCAATTCCTAAATCAACGCCTCGTACCAGTGTATGTTAATCACCCTGGTGTACTTGAGGCAATGAAGGTGGGGGTTTCTGCTTCAAAAGGTGACATTGTCTTATTTATTGATGATGATGCCGAAGCTCCAAGTAATTGGATTTCTGCACATTGTTCGTACTATATAAACGATACGGACTCTATTGCTTGTGTCGCGGGGCGTGACATTTTAGATGCTCAAATACCGATACAAAGGTTTTCTTTTGGAAGAGTTGGTATAGTAACTGGCTATGGCAGGCTGATTGGGGACCATTGTCAGGCAGGAAAGGCGAGACAAGAGATAGATGTGCCGAAAGGAGTCAACATGAGTGTTAGACGGCGGTTTATCGAGTTGCCAAATCAATTATCTGGATCGGGTGCGCAGATCCACTGGGAAGTCTATTTGGGACTAGCTCTAACAAGTAGGGGAAAAAAAGTTATATACGACCCAAATGTAATTGTCCACCATCACTCTGCTCCCAGACCCGTTGGAGATGACCGAAAGGATTTAAGCCTTGAGGCGGTGTTTGATGCTGCTTACAATTTTTCATATGCTTTTGCTAAGTTTCGACCCTGGAATCAATGCTTTCCTGCTGTAGTCTACTGGTCTCTTTGTGGGGATGCTGCTGCGCCAGGTGTACTTAGGTGCATAACCCGATGGGGATTGAAGCAAAGCTGGGTTTGTTGGTATATAGCAATGAAAGGACGATTCCTTGGGTTGATCAATGGACGGCGGGAGAATGTTCATGCATAGACGAAAGCGTATCCTGTTTTTAGATCATCAGATATTCAGGGGTGGCGGTGAGGTTGTAGTCGAGTTATTGGCAACAGAACTGCCCGCAGATCAATATGATGTTGCAGTTTGTGGCTCTCCAGGGTCGGCACTAGAATCTTTTTGCGCTCGGAAAGGCATACTCTTTTTTCAATTAAAATTAGATCGTAAGTTAGCTGATCGAAAGTATGCGGATGGATTGAGGGACACGATTTTGTCCCTAATGTGCATGCCTCTAAAATTGATACGACCTATTTTATCGTTGTGCCAAGCTTGCAAGATTTTTAATCCAGACATTGTTCACGTTCACACACTGAAGTGTGCTATTCTACTTGTCCCAATCATTTTATTTTCCAAATTGAGGTTTAATTCCAGTGCTTTTTATGTTTATCATGATCATACTCTTACTTCATCCATCTTTCATAAAATCATTTTAAGAATGTTCAATACAGTGATTTGCGTTTCGGATAGTGTCCGAAGTAAGTACAGGCACTCTTCAGGACGAAGGATCCAAATGATTTGGAATGGGATATCGTCTGATATTCTTAATCTCAAGTCTAAAAATCCTCAAGTGTTTTTGGGACTACGAGGTGAAGCGCCTATTGTGGTCTTTTCCGGAAGAATTGTTCCGTGGAAGGGTGTACACATCTTAATTCAGGCCGTGGCAGTATTGTTGAATCAAGGGTATAAAATTCACACAATAATTTTAGGAGTTAATGCCCATTCCTCCGATTTACGGTATGAGAATACTTTATATAAACTTGTTAGTGATTACGGTCTTCAGGAGCAGATTAGTTTTCTTGATTTTCTTCCTCAAGACGATGCACACAGTGTAATTGCTGGCGCAGATATAGTGGTAATTCCGTCTGTCGAGCCAGAGCCTTTTGGGCTGGCTGCTTTAGAGGCACTTGCCTTAGGACGAGTGGTGGTGGGGACTAATGCCGGAGGACTTGGAGATATATTGAAGAAATGGGGGGGGATCCTCACTGAACCAGGAGATATTGATTCATTGGTTTTAGGAATGGAGAGAGCTTTAATGGTTCTGCGAACCCAACATATAGAAGAGAGAGTGTCTAAAGGTATCTCTATTTGTGAGGCTTGTAGCTCAACAAAGTTTGTTAGCAAGATTACGAACGTGTACCAATCCCATAACGCGTAAGGAAGCTAGTTGGAGATACTCTGCGCGTACACTAGGTAGTCTACGCAAACGCGCTATTGCACCTGAATAATCACTAAGCAACATTTTTCTAGACTTAACTTATTAGTGCCTTGGTTATTTTAGTGAGGGGAGAGAGCGTAGTTGGAGATTGTCTACGTTGCCGATACTGCATATCCAGACTCAATGGGTGGATCGCACCGATACACATATGAAGTATGTAAGAGGCTAGTGAACAATTTTGGATTCGTAGTCACTATGATTGTGCCAAGATTGGATGAACGACCCTATGATGAGGTAATCGACGGCATACGCTATTTAAGATATGACAGAAAGCCTCTTCCATTCGGAGGATTCGACTATGTTACCGGAGTTACTCGACTCCTGATCCGGATAAGTCGAAAAACGAAACCAGATTTAATCGAAGTTAATTGGCCGCTTCCGGGATTATCCGTCGCAATTTGGAGAAAACTCATTCGGATGTTTAAATCTAACAACGTGCCGCGGTTAGTTTACTCATTCCATGGGCCCGCGGCAGATGAGTTTAGCGCAGAGATTCCGGATAAGATGAAATCGATTATTACCCGAACTTTGATAGCAGTAATTAACCAAGCAGAACGGGTATCTGTTAGAGAGTCAGATGTCATCATTACTGCGAGTAATTACATGAAGCTCCTTTGTGAACAGAAGCACTTTCGTAAACGCTCGAAGTCCTTTTCAATCCTTGGGGCAGGGGTTGATATGAGCCATTTTCAATTAGATTCTGAATCTGATAACAAGCTGTCGGCCAGAGCTAAATTACAATTACCTGACAATGTTAGGATATTATTCACAGCAAGACGATTGAGACAACGGATGGGTCTCGACCTTTTGATTGAAGCAATGGCGGAACTAAAAATACGTAAAGGGCAAGTATCTTATCATCTATTTGTGGCAGGAAGAGGTCCAATGTTAAACCACCTGAATGCTGTAGCACATAACTTAGGTGTTCAAGATTGTGTGAACTTTGTTGGTTTTGTGGATGATGAAGAACTCTTGCTTTACTACAAAGCAGCCGATTTGGTGGTACTCCCGTCTAAGGAGCTCGAAGGATTCGGCCTCACCGTAATAGAATCTCTTGCCTCTGGGACACCAGTGGTTGCAACTCCCGTCGGAGGTCTTCCTGAAGTAATAAGTGGGCTTGATGAAAGGCTTCTTTCAAAGGGATTAACGGCCAGCGACATTGCTTCTTCCATAGAGGGATACTTTAAGTGGGGACCAATTGAAGCTCAAACCTGTAGGAATTTTGTTTCGAAGTATGCATGGGAGGAATTGGTGCGGCAGAGGGTATCGGATTACCAGGCACTAGTTAGTGGTGATATAGATGTGAAATGAAAAATGGTCTAAATGGTATATTTTGTGTAATGTGCAGCGCTGTTCGTTTGCAGCCAAAGTTTTCAGGAGGTGAGGAGGATTACATGTTTCTTGAGTAACGAAAGAATGTTTTCTTTGTTGAGGTGCGGCATGGTGCATCCTATTTTAAACGCAACAGCTTATGAGCTGATTGTCAGGGTCAAATATGTTGTTTGTGTGTTTGTTGTTAGAATATACAGTATTTTTAAGAGCACACGGCGACGTTGGTTAAGCTATTCTCGATCTTATTAAGACAGACTGATCAATTATAAACAGAGAAAATGGGAAGGGATAGCATAATGAATCGAGGTTTGAGGATTTTAGTGGTATCACAAACAAATCTAAAGCATGTTGGTGGACTCGAGCGTGTGGTAAACGAGCAGATAGAATATCTTGAACGCAAAGGGTTTGAGGTTGAGGTGTTGTCAGTAGATAAAACAACAAATCACCTGACTGCACTTAGTAGACTTCGTTTTCGCTTAAATGCAGCGTTTGTTTCACTTAAAAGTGACATTGTAATTGCTCATGGGTCAGATGGGGCTTTTGTTGCCATATGCGGATTAATTACACGGGTATTCGGTAAAAGTCGTAGGTTAGTAACATTTACTCACGGAATTGAACAGCGTTTGCGACAGATAGAACAAAAAAATCAATGGGGAATTCGCCGTTATTTTGCGGAATTGCAGAGTTGTTGGTCTGTAAGATACTCTTATATGACGGTTGTGATGAGTAACGAAGATAAAGACTGGCTATTAGGGAATTATGTCGCCAGCCCAGAGCAACTGTATTTGTTTCGTAACTCGATAAATAACAATTATAGAAGTATAGAGTTTAAATCACGCCGAAAGCCTAGTTATTCTATACTTTTTGTGGGATCCCCTATATATAGAAAGGGATTCGATTTGCTTTTGGCATCATTCGTGAAAGTCAAGCAATTTTATCCTTGTGCCAGATTAACATTAGCTGTTGGTGATAAAGAGTTAGACCTTTCTAATATAGATGGAGTTGAGATAGTAAGTTTATCATCGGATGAAGAATCAATAAATGCTTACCGTTCACATGATATATGTATATTACCATCGCGTTTCGAGGGATTGCCCCTAAGTGTCTTAGAGGCGATGTCATGTGGGTCGCTAGTTATTACGACTAATCGTTGTGGTATGAAGGATGTAATTACGAGTTGGGAAAATGGAATACTTACGGAATTAGATGTTGAGGAAATTGTGAGGGCTATATTGTGGTCATGGGAGCATTGGGGTGAGGTAGATCGGATAAGAAAAGAAGCTTATAACAGCGTAAGAGAATGGACCTGGGAAGAGTCATTCTCCGATTTAATAAGTCACGTAATTAAATCATGAATAGCAAAGTTTATGGTGCAGCTATTTATAATAAAACGCATCTCGATTAATGCGATTCAAGGAGGACTCGCACATGCTTCCAAACTTCATTCTGGTAGGATCCGCAAAATCTGGAACGACAGCTTTAGACTATTTTCTTAAAAAGCATAAGGATATCTACATGTCTCCGGTTAAGGAGTCTCATTTTTTTTCTTCTCAGGAAATAACACAATTTAACGGTCCGGGTGACGAAGGAATACTGAAGGGGATTGTACGAGATGTTTCTACTTATGAAGGGCTGTTCACGGGGGTCACCAATGAAAAGGTCGTAGGTGAGTCATCTGTTTATTACTTATATTATCCACAAACCCCTAAGACAATCAAATCTCTAGTCCCACATGCGAAAATTATTATTGTTCTTCGCAATCCGATTGATCGGGCATACAGTGCTTATTGGCATCTTTTGCGAGACCAACGCGAGAACTTGTCTTTTGAGAAAGCTCTTAATATAGAGGGTGAGAGACAAAGGAACAATTTCGAACCTATATGGATGCTTAAAGGACTTGGAATGTACTATGAGCAGATTAAAAGATACATTGATACGTTTGGCAGGGAGTCTGTATTCATAGTTATTTATGATGAGTTTGTATCTGTGCCTAACAGTGTGCTTGTAAATCTATATAAATTCCTTGGAGTTGATGAAACTGTCGAAGTTAGTACAGATGTTCAATTAAATAAATCTGGGATTCCTCGTTCCAAGGTGACGTATGATTTTATTACTAAGCCAAATTCTCTTAAGACAATAATTAAGCCATTTTTGCCTCAATACCTGCGTCAAGTCGTTAAGGCACGTTTGTTGGGGAAAATTTCCTTCGATAAGCCCCGTATGGATGCAACTACAAGGAGAAACTTGGTTAATGTATTTTATGATGACATCCGACGTCTTGAGTATCTTTTAGAAAGGGATTTAAGCTTTTGGACTTGAGAAATTTCAGTAAATTGAATAACGATCCATAAAAATGAGCTTTTTACAAGATATCTTCTCCTTTGATCAACACATGGTACAGAGTGTTGATCAAAGGTTCGAATGCTTTAAACATTAAGTTTATTCGACAAAAATTGAACCCTGATAAACTCTAAAATACGATACATTTGATACAAATTCCAAAAAAACAGTAGGTGAATTACAGTTATAAGTTGAATATAAATCAAATTGTTGATCAAGGTATCTAGGAACTACAAATGACGTTCGATATATGCATATCAAGCGATAATGCCCATAACACAACTAAAGTACTATTTCTGAGGATTAATCTGGTATATCTGCTAAAGTGGTTCCAAACGTATGTTCATTAAGTAGCTTATTAGTTCGGATGCCACAAATACTAAACATATAATTGTTGAAGGAATGTTATAGGAGGCATTATCGGTGCAAAGGTCAATCACAAAATCAACAACTGTTGTATTTATACTCACAACAATAAGTTCGATCCTAGGGTTTGTGAGAGAGTCGTATATTGCTTTTCTATTTGGAGCGACTGGACTTACAGACGCTTTTTATATTGCGCTAATTTTCCCAGATACAATAGTTGGACTTATTCAATCCGCCCTAACGTATTCTCTAGTACCAGTTTTAAAGGCGGAAAGAAGAAAGGACGATAAGTCTGCGAGTACACTGATCTATGTAATTCTCCTTCTTAGTATGGTCATTTTTACGATAATGACCATTATAGCTTTTCTATTTAGAAATCCATTAGTTTCACTATTTTCCCCGGGGTTCTCAAAAAGAGAGCACCTCATAGCGGTACAGCTATTATCTGTTATGATTGTTGGGGTCGTGTTTACCGGAATCTCCGGAGTTTTATCGGGTGTGAATAACGCTTTTGAGGAGTTTACATTTCCTGCAGCAGTAGGTGTGGTATATAATGTGATTTTGATTTCAACCTCTATCATATTGGCACCGGTTCTCGGTATTAGAAGCCTTGCATTTGGTTTTTTAATAGGTGTTTTCGGGAAATTGATAATACAATTTGTTCCGGTTATCCGATATCGATACTTAAGTAAACGCCAAAGTATCTGGCATCCTAGCGTTCCAACTGTAGCACGGTTGATGCCTCCTATTTTAATTAGTTCTGGATTAGGGACAATAAATCTTATTATTGATAGGGTTCTTGCTTCCGGTCTTCCAAATGGTTACATAAGTGACTTAACTTATGCCTCAAAAATAGGTTTGATGCCGGCAATTCTTGTAGGTGGTTCATTGGCTACAACATTGTATAATCAATTTGTCTCGAACATTCTAGACAATAATTTCGTACAGTTGCAAAAGAATCTGGTCAAAGCAACCACTTGGGTAGTTTTTATTAGCATTGTTATTGGTGGCATATTCATTCTTTTTTCAAGCGATATTATATATCTCCTTTTTAGACATGGTGCCTTTACGCTTAAAGATGTTGCGATTACGGCTACTCCGCTAATTATTTATGGTGTTTTTCAGCCATTTTACATTCTGATACCAATTTTGGATAGGGTGTTTTACGCTGCGAAGAAAAATCGGTCTGTGATGATGCGTTCTCTGCTAGCAGTTGGTGTTAACATATTGGTTAGCGTGTTGACCGTACATAGATTGGGAATTAAAGGTCTTGTTTTAGGAAATGGCCTTGCACAAGTGGTGGCGGTTGTAATGCTGTGTACAGCCATCTTCAAATGGACCCGTATATCATATGTGAGAATCATGTTACAAGCATTTAGAAGGGGTGGGATACCTGGAATCTTGGTATTTTGTTCTTTTGGTGCATCATTGTGTATTACGAGAACATGGGGAGAAGGTAGTCTGAAACTACTGGTATTTCAAGGTATGATTGCACTTGGATTTGGAGTACTATTCCTCACTATCTACACCTTTGTTGACGGTAAGAGCGATATTTCTATCTTTCTGAGAAAAATACTTGGAGTAAAAAGAATAACATGAGAAGAACCGTGAATCAATGGTGTGTCAAAGAACTGTTTAAACCATAGTTGATAATCCATCACAAAATCATAGTAAATTAGGGATAATGGTATGTTCTATATATTGTGTATCGAAACTAGAGAGGTAGGGGGCCAA
>NZ_JBHUCX010000089.1:0-543 GCF_042678105.1 Alicyclobacillus fodiniaquatilis | reverse complement strand
TTCTGGAGGAGGGGAAAGTCGCCTCCCAAGTTGCGCGCGATCTTGGCATATCTCAAAAGACAGTCTATGGCTGGGTTGCGCAGTATAAGAACGATCCGAAGCACGCCTTCGTCGGATCCGGAAATCTCAAACCCGATGCGCAAGCAACGCGTGACCTGGAACGGGAAAACCGCGAACTGAGAGAGGAACTCGAGATATTAAAAAAAGCGGTGTGCATCTTCAGCAACGACCGGAAGTAAGGTATCAATTCATACATGATCACCGCTTCGAGTTTTCGGTTCAGAAGATGTGCAAAGTACTCGACGTCTATCGAAGCGGTTATTACGCATGGTTGAAGCGCCCGGATAGTGAACGAAAACATCGTCGCCGCGCACTTAAGAAGCGGATTCATGAAATCTTTCTCACCTCTCGCCGATTATACGGGAGTCCAAAGATTACACAGGTTCTGCGTGATGAGGGGATTAGAGTGGGTCAAAAGACGGTGGCCGACATCATGCGCGAGAGCGGCCTCAAGAGTCGGACTGTGCGCAAGTACAAAGCAAC
>NZ_JBHUCX010000088.1:0-965 GCF_042678105.1 Alicyclobacillus fodiniaquatilis | reverse complement strand
GACCAGAGGTGCTGGTGGGAATTTGTGTTGAACGCTCTTTAGAAATGATTATTGGATTACTTGGAATATTGAAAGCCGGAGGTGCGTATGTGCCCCTGGATCCGACATATCCCAAAGAACGACTTGAGTATATGGTAAGAGATAGTAGAGTGAAGATCCTGTTGACACAGGAACAGTTCTTAGTGGAAGAGGATTTTGAGTATGAAGGCAATACGGTGTGTTTCAATAGAGATCGGAACTTGATCAGAGAAGAGAGTGAAGAGAATCCAATAAGTGGAGTGAACCCAGGGAATTTATGCTATGTAATATACACATCAGGATCAACGGGTAGACCTAAAGGTGTGTTGGTGCAGCATGAGAATGTAGTGCGATTATTTAATGCTACAGAGTATTGGTTTCAGTTTAGTAATCAAGATGTTTGGACGTTATTTCATGCATACTCATTCGATTTCGCTGTATGGGAGATATGGGGTGCCCTTATATACGGGGGGAGATTAGTTGTAGTTCCGTATTGGGTGAGTAGGTCGTCGAAGGAGTTTTATGAACTGATACAGAGAGAGAAAGTATCGGTTTTGAACCAGACTCCGTCAGCTTTTCAATATTTAATTGAAGAGGATCGGATTAAGAATAGTGAACTGAATTTGCGTTTGGTTATTTTTGGCGGAGAGAAGTTAGTGTTTAAAAACCTTAATACATGGTTTGAAAAATACAAAGATAATGGCCCGAAATTAATAAATATGTATGGAATTACTGAAACAACTGTACATGTTACCTATTATCCGTTTGGTCGGGAAGATGCTCAGTTGTCCAATAGTATCATTGGGCGGAGAATTGCGGATTTAAAACTCTACATTTTGGACCCAAATCGAAAATTAGTGCCAATCGGGGTACCAGGGGAATTATGTGTCAGTGGAGCAGGACTTGCCCGTGGTTATCTGAATCAACCTGAACTGACGGCGGAGAAG
>NZ_JBHUCX010000087.1:26722-30114 GCF_042678105.1 Alicyclobacillus fodiniaquatilis | reverse complement strand
GGGACAGATACTCAGTCAGTTAATCATATACTTTCCAGACCGAGTGGAGAACTATATCCGCTAGTTTTATCGAACGGAGTTTACACAAAATTATTGACAGACCCGTTATCTGCAATATGAAAATTGTGGGACCGACTAACTGATTCTGATGTTGGAGGTTATATTTTTTGAATTCATCACAGTTCATAAAAAAATGGGAAATACAACGTAGAAAAGGTAAGACACATTATATTATTCGTTACTCTATTTTGCTTATAGTTGCAGACCACCTAGGAGGGGGAATAGGCAATCTTTTAGCACGTAGACCACCTTTGATCATGATGCAAAATACCCTAGTTTATCTGTGTAGCTTGCTGTTCTTAATACTAGTAAACGCGATTATAATTATACGTTCGTGGAACATTAAAAACACAAGGTTTAAAAGACTTATAGAAAGGCCGTTGTCTGAATAATCGCTGTAACACTTTTCTACTGGTGAACAAATACACTGTAGGGTCGGGAGACCATGTTTTTGTCATTTTTGCCGAAACTCGGCCGACCCTGTAAGGACTCCGAACGGGTTCCGATACCTTAAACCAGGTCAAAAAGTGTCCTTTGAACTCATAAAGAACCTTATGAACTCGGATTCGCAACGTAAGTCAGCTAAGAATGTAGAAATTATTGAGGATGAAATTTGATTCTGAGCAAAATGGTTGCTAACAGGTGGCAAACGAAACAAGGCATGTGCATGGATATACAAAGTTCGAACGATGTCTTGTGTCGCTATCGGAGCAGGATAGCGACATAAGAAACTCAATTGACTGCGCCTGCGGTTGTGGAATATTCACCCACGACCGCAGGCGCTTTTGATGCTGCGGGACATTTTTTTAGTGAGTAATTTATATCCATTTCACAACAGTTGTTTGCAAAAAGCAAATAAATACGGTATAGTCTCATTGTACGAATCGAAATTCATCCGTCCAGAGAAACTCATGCAACTACGTAGGAGGTCGGAACCATGGCGAAGATCCCGAAGCAAATTGTTTTTATTTATCGTTCGCTTCCTGTACTTTCTGTGATTCATGTCATCATCCCAGTTATTATGTGGCTTAATAAAAGCACACTAGTAGCCTCCATCAAAACGAGTTCCCCAGGTCTGTCAAAAGCTCAAATAGCAAGCTACACAAACATCGCTTTAAATGCTGGCATTGTATTTCATTTGGTCTTTGCCTTCGTATTTATTATTATGGCTAAACCAATTTTCAAAGGCTCGAAGAAGGCACGGACTCGTCTCACCATTTGGCTTATCATCAATTCGTTGGCGAGTCTTTTGTCATTTTATTTTTCGCCCATGTTTAGAATCGTCATACCTCCGTTAGACGTATTTCAGCTCCTATTGGTTGTGATCCTATGGATGCCAAGACCGTCTCAGTCCTTCTTCAAATTTCAGGCAGGGCAGGCACGAGACTAGATGTACGACCTTCTTAGGGTAATTTGACAGACCGCCAGTTTAGGGAACGTGGTAGAACATATTTTGGGGTGAGATTCTTTGATAAGTCGAGATGATATTCGGAATCTGGCTCACGGGATGATGAGTCTGATTGAAGAAATACAACATGGGCAAGACCGAGCCATTGATCGTATTTCTTTAACCGTTATGCAACAAGCGATGGTGAGTGGAAAAGTACGACCTTCTGATATAGCCAAGACTTTGCAAGTGAACCCGTCCTCCGTAACGCGGCGAGTTCAAACTTTGGAGGATGAAGGAAGGGTGAGCGTAGTCGTTGATCCCAATGACCATCGGTCATGTCTTATTGACATAACGGACAAAGGTCGGGAAGAGTTGAAACGCCTTGAAGACGCTGGATTAGACGTGTTCAGCAGAATTCTTGAGGGGTGGAGCGAAGACGAAGTTTGTACGTTCGCTAACCTTACATTACGGTTCGCAAACTCTATGAAGAATTGGCGTCTTTCACATCCAGCGACTCAGGAAAGCAAGTCGACTTCACCAAGGAAAAAGCGATGGAGATAAACCAGCACGTTGTCATTTGTTGAACATTTGGGTTGCATAACAAGGTTACTTCGTACTCCGTATGACTTTATCCTATATTTGGCTTGTATGGAGGGATGTTTATTTATAACTCGATTGTGTTACTCATGGTTCTGCTTGTCGTGTGGAAAGGATATAAGCGTGCACGTATCTTGATTGGTTGGCAACCCGTATGGAGAATTCGGGTATGGGGGATCGTAACTTTATTGGTAGCGGCATTGGTGCTTGTGCTTATGGTAGTGGCTTCAATTTATTTTGCTACACATCTGTTCTTGTTGCACATGGTCAAATGGAGCCAGCCTTCTGCTGTAGGGACTAGCATTTACTCTGTCTCTTGGGTTTTTGACATCATTGGCATTTTCATTGGATGCCTGTCAGCCATCATCGCTATTCATACCACACAGTTCGAGATGCGGAATGGCGATTGGCATTACAAATCAAACGTGTATATTAGTCTGGGCGTTCTTGTCATATTCGTGGCTTGGATTGCCTTTCGGATTGATTACATCTATTGGATTGTTCAGCATACCATCACTGTTCTTCATTCTATCCACCATCGTTTTGCTGCTCATGGAGCTTTAAGTGAAAATGAGGCTCAAGCAAAATTGTTTTCGGAGATGAAAGCACAATTCATCACCCAATTGCCTTCGTATTTCGAAGATCCATGGGTAAAAACTCCGTTGATGTTCACTGTTAGTTACTACGTGTACTATTTTGGAACGCTTCTGTATAAATCACGTCATCTCAAACTCACAAAGGGCTTATTCAAGCAGAGAGCAATGAAATGATCTTCCCAGACAGCGCATGCATACGTAACTGTGGAGAGTTGTGTGGATATTGGGGGTTCAAAGGGTAGCAAATGATTGCCATATATATGTCCAAAATTTCGGTATTCTCGATGAATATTTGGGAGCGAGTTTATTGCGCATAAGGGCGCAAATGCGCAAGAGGGCTTTGGCTCTCTTATTGAATTAACGGGCATAAGAGTTCAATATATTTCCAACGTGATAGAATGATATACGTAAGTGACTTAACGGTCGATTGGGTGTGTGAGAGATGAAACTCAAGTGGCGATATGTTTTTTCGGCGTTTTTACTGTTGCTTATTGTCTATATAGGGTACAGATGGTACGGATATAAGAGCGAACCCGTTGGTCAAATAACAGGAACAACACTGATTCTGAACGGGATCACTTACGTTGCTGAACCCAATGCACGTCCCATACAGAATGTTTTTCTGAAACATGTGGGGCGAACGGATAATGGAGGTTCCATTTGCGTCATTAACGGGGAGAGTCCAAGCGACTTTGTGTACGTGATTGGCGATATGTGGGAAGAAACTTATCGTAGAGAAACACTCCCGA
>NZ_JBHUCX010000087.1:0-26613 GCF_042678105.1 Alicyclobacillus fodiniaquatilis | reverse complement strand
ATCGGACGATCCGACCCTTGTTACCCAAATTGTTCAAGACCTTAATTCCAAGGATACATCAAGCCTTTATAATTTGATGCAAACCTCTGGATATGACTTACACGATATTGATGTGAGGCTAAAATCGTACCCTGGATTAACGTTCCCCTTGTTGTTTATAAGTAGAAGTGGGCACATGTATTTCGAAACGAATGCTCAGAATGGAACTGGACTTAATATCGATGGAACTCCGCTACAAAAGTTTCTTCAGACGGTAAGCATTTCAAATGCTTCTTAAACAAATGGGCGCAAATGCGCAAGAAGCACCTCACTCAAAATCCGGATAAATATGCAATGAATCGTATACCGGATGGTATATGACTTTAATTGTTGCGCCAAAACCGTCGGTTCAAAGCACTAGCACGCATTAAGTGAGGAATTGGGTATACAACTTTGTCTTCTGTGATCAAAAGCATGATTCGACATCAAAGCACAATATAAAAAAGGGGTTCCTGGAATATATCCGGGAACCCCTTTTCATCGTTACAGGACGATTTGCATTAAATGTTCGGAATTTCGATGTCGACTTCGCGACGCAGTGCTGCCGAACGCAAAATTCCATCAATGATGGCTTGGTTGCGCAGAATTTGCTCGCCAGGGATTGGTGCTGGTTTGCCTTCTTTGATTGCGTCGATAAAGGCATAGACCTTTTCGTGGAAGAGGTTCACTCTGTGCTCTTGCAACGGAATCGGGCTTTCGGTGTGATGGCCTTGAATGTCGTGGAACATGGTGATGGAACCGACACGACCGTCCCAGACGCCGCTCCAAGGTCCTTGACCAGCCGGCAACACTTTCAAACCAGCGTCGGTGCCCAAGAAGAGGGTTGGGCCGAGTGAATCCATGTGCATTGCCCAAGAAATTTTGAAATTGAGCACCACATCGTTTTCAAAACGCACCATAGCAACCCCGAAGTCTTCCACATCGAATTGATCCGCTTGTGGATGATACAGCGGGTTTGTGCCAAAGTGATTGGAAGAATACGCAGAGACCGTGAGCGGTTTTGGATAACCAAGCGCATTGAGCGCCATATCCAATGAGTAACAGCCGATGTCGGCCAATGCGCCTGCGCCAGCCAAATCTTTGCGAATAAATGTGCCGCCTGGCATACCGCGACGACGTCCGCCACCTGTTTGGACGTAGTATACCTTGCCGAGTTCGCCGGATTGAACCAAGTTTTTGAGCAGAACCATGTTTGGATCATAACGAGGTTGGAACCCAACGGTCAGCATTTTGTTGTTGCGCTTGGACGCTTCAACCATCTCAATGGCTTGTTCCAGCGTAACGGACATCGGTTTTTCCACCAACACATTTTTGCCAGCGTTGAGTGCATCCACAGATGTCTGATGGTGCGCTACGTTTGGTGTACATACGCTCACGCCATCCAAATCTTCTTCCAGCAATTTACGATGGTCTTCGTATGGTTTTGCTGAAGTCAGGCCCATTCTATCGATGAATTCTGCCGCTTTGCCTGGAACGACGTCTGCAACAGCAACGATTTCAACGTCGTCTCTCGTCTTATAAGCATTTACGTGTGCTGCCGCGATACCGCCACTGCCAATAATACCAATTTTCAATGTTTTCGACATGATCAGTTCTCCCTCAATTCATATTCAGTGTTTTACCAAACACTCAAGTTAAGAAACGTTCGCTTTGGCGATACATTTTCTTGAACTGCCCAGGGGTAAGACCAATTTTCTTTTTGAACACGTTGTATAAATAATTGCTGCTGGAAAATCCGTGCTGCTCGGCAATTTGCTCAAAGCTTCTATCGCCTTCGATGAGCGCACGACAGACATGAGACAAGCGGATGTTTTCCAAGTAACTTTTGAACGATCCGCCGCCATGCTGTTCAAAAATTCGCTGCAGTTGACGCCCGCTGATGTGGAGTCTTTCAGCCACTTCATTGAGCGTGATGGCGTTTGCGTAGTTATCTTGAATAAACTGCGTCGCCATCTGATAGCGGTACGTGTTCATATCCCGCTGTGGAATATCAAATGGCCCTTGACTGTCAGAAGCATTTTGCACAGTTCTCAACATAATTTGGATGATGGCGTTCTTGATGGTCGTATACGCGCCCAATCGATTTTCATACCATGCGCGATAGGCCGTGAGAAACCATTGCATCGCATTATATTGATCTACCATGGGCACGGGTTGAAGCGCATTGAGTTGCTCGATGCACTGTTGTGCCTCCTGGCATTCTAGCTGTGTGCCCCATTTATCCACCTGTGCAGCGGCAGGTGAAGCGTCAGGGATACTCTGTATATCAATGTGAAGGCACAACTCATTCATTGGTTCGTACTTGTCACATTCTTGATAATGGAGTACCCCAGGGCCCGTTAAGTAAAACATTCCCTCATGAAGGTTATGCTCCTGGTTGTCCAAAATGACTTTCCCTTTCCCTCGCGGGATAAAGTGAAATTCATAATCGGAATGTTTGTGAAAACCCAGGACTTGTCCTGCTTGGAATTTCATCAGGTGACAATTCAGCACGCGAATGCCGTAATTTCCCCAAGCAAAAGTCAAATCCAGCCTGTCCAGCGCAAAGCGGTTCTCTTCCAGCAACTGAAAGGCGAACGGGACCGTGCTTCCCTTAGAGGAAAATCCTTTGGCATTCAAATCACTTTTGGTCAACTTGATGACCCGCCTTTCAAATCAGCGGTTGAGATCCTCCAAGCGCACGGCTTGGTTTTGTTGGACGGACAAATTGGACGCTTCCATCAATCGGGTTAAATCAAGTGCAAGTGCGATGTTCTCATCGGCAGTTGTGTTGTTTTTGATATGGTCAACCCATTGCTCATAGGCCGATGGCGCCTGCGGCGGTTGTTCCTGCACTTTCCACTCTTTTGCAGCTTCTTCACCTTGTTTTGTGGTGCGCAGCAACAATTTATCATCTGGGAATCCATATAAAAGTGTACCATCTGTACCATGCACTTCAATACAGAAAGGAGAAAACGCATTCACAAATCCAGCTTCAACAATACCGAGAGCGCCGTCAGCATATTTCAGGACGGACACTGCGTTGTCTTCCACTTCTTTGCCTGTGATATGCCCGTAGTGTGCGCTTACACTTTCTGGCACACCAAGCAGCAACCGCGTCAGATACATTGGATGGCAACCGAGATCAATCAATGCGCCGCCGCCACACTCTTCGAGATGGAAGAAACGGTCTGGCAACCAACCACCTGTCGCTCCGTTATGCGACAGACGGACACGCACAAGCGTCAGTTGTCCGAGCAGTTCTTGACGCAGGATCTCTTGAATAGCAAGTGTGTAACGGTCATTCAAGCGAGGCAGCGAAACGGTCAATTTGACGTTGTTTTTTGCGATTGCATCTAAAATCTCATTGCATTCTTTCAAGGTAGACGCAATTACTTTTTCTGTGAAAATATGCTTTCCAGCTTGTGCAACCTTGACCATGACGTCGCGGTGCATGTTGGTCGGCGTCGTCACAATGACGCCATCGATGTCCTTTTGTGCAAGGAGCTCATCAAGTGACGCATAAAACGGGACAGAAAGCGCTTGCGCTTGCTTCTCACCACGCTCGGAATCTTCATCCCAGAGCGCTACAATTTCAGTATCCGGATGTTTTGTAGCCTGTCTGGCATAATCTCCAGCGTGTACGTGCCAGTAACTTAATAAAGCTACTTTTAGCATGAAGGACTCACTCCTTAGGTGTTACTATGAACTTACGACACAAACTAACTTTATCACGATATGATCCACGTTTTTAATTAGATTATGTGACGAATATAGTGTGAAAATACGACATGTTGATGGGGTCGGTCAAGTGATTCTACTTGACGTGGTGCATTTTATCTTCGAAATGAAGAGCAATCGGCTGTGGTGAATCTAGCAAACGCGGCAAAGAAATTGCGACGTGGAATCTATGAAAAAGCGGACGGGCTGTCTCAAATAATGGCTGGAAATAGAGACAGCCCACCGTAAACGAATGGCGTCATTCCAATGTCAAAAGTATCGAAAATACAGCGTTTATTGCGCGTCGAGCAGGAGGATGATGACGCGGGCCGGTCCATGGACGCCGATGCTTTGATCATTCTCGATGTCAGACGAACGGCTCGGTCCGCTGACAAAGTGGATGGACGCCGGCACCTGGTCTGGCGCGGTCTCACCCAGCTTTTGCACATCAGCGAACACTTCGCCCAAACGCAAGCGAATTTGATCCGCCGTCATCACGACCAGATGCACGGCTGAAATCAGATGCACGCTGCGCCCCTGATCTTGGCTGCTCATCATGACCAATGTGCCCGTATCGGCTATCGCGTAAGCGCAACTGGTAATGCCGACCTGCACACTTGCAAATTGCGTCACCGTGCTTTCATCCCAGCGGATGGCGTTCCACTTCTGCAGAACATCTTCTACATCCAGCGGCCAATCTGCCGCTTGTCCCCAGGCGCCAATCAAGTCGGCGCACAGTTCCTGCAGGCATGCTTCCAAACCGTCTTTTAACGCCTCTACAGAAGCGAATGTCTGAATCTCGCCGCCCAATGCTGAAAATTGCTCGACAAACCGGGCGGTACAGGCCTCTTGTGTCATTGTTCGATCCGCCCAAAATTCCGGCACGCCAACGACTTCCCGCGCTGTCGGCGGGGCGCCCGGTTGGCGCTGCAAACGATGGGCGATATTTTGCAAAAACTCAGTTTTGTCGATGGGAATCGCCCCCCTGTTGTAATGTGGGCCACAAGTCACGGAATGATTTTTTGGCCACAGACGGAAAATCACGGCTGGCCGTCCATCCGGCGAGTGGACCAATTTTGGCGCGGATCTTACCGTCTTTCACCAAAGGTCCCTGGAACGTGCGGGCCATCCGCAGCGCAAAGTGGTAACGTCCAGGTTTGGCAAACATCTGACGATATCCATTGAATGCCATCCGCTCCAATGGTTTGCCGTGGCCAGATGCCACCTGCCGCTGTCTTTGGTGTACCAGCATGTCATGCAGCGGAATGCGCACAGGGCACGCTTCGTAGCAGGCACCGCACAGGCTTGAGGCGTAGGGGAGATCGCTGTATTCTTCGCCGCCGGCCAAGAGGGGGGACAAGACTGCCCCGATTGGGCCTGGATAGACAGAGCCATACGCATGGCCGCCAATTTGTCGATAGACTGGGCAGACGTTCAAGCAGGCGCCGCAGCGAATACAGTGGAGGATGGCTTGAAACTGCGGATCTCCCAGTTGCTTTGAGCGGCCGTTGTCCAAAATGACCACATGCATCTCCTTGGCGCCGTCGTGATCGAGCGCGCGCCTTTGCCCTGTAATCATGGACATGTAGGTGATGACATTTTGGCCTGTGGCGCTTTTGGGCAGTAGATGGGCCATCACCTCCAGATCGCTCAAGCTGGGGAGGATGCGCTCCATGCCCATGACGACAATGTGTGTTTGCGGCAGATTCATCACCATGTCCGCGTTTCCCTCGTTGGTGAACAGCACGAGTGATCCCGTCTCAGCGATGCCGAAGTTGCAGCCCGTGATGCCGATATCCGCCGATAGGAACTCTTCGCGGAGCTTCTGTCTGGCGAATGCAGTCAAAGCGGATGTCTCCGTTGACAGGTTGGTCGCGCCGGCCGCTTCGAACAAGTCACGGATTTGCGCTCGATTTTTGTGAATTGCCGGGATAATAATGTGTGATGGCGTCTCATGGGCAAGTTGGATGATATACTCACCCAAGTCCGTTTCGACAATTTGTATCCCGTCAGCTTCGAGATGATGGTTGAGGTGGATTTCTTCTGTAACCATCGATTTGGATTTGACGATCTTTTTCGCGTTTTTGTCCTGGACGATTTTTCGCACCGCGCGCATCGCTTCTGGCGCGTCTTGCGCCAAATGCACGTGTACACCCAACGTCTCCAACTTGTCGATGAACGAACCCAAATAAGCATCCAAATTGGCGATGGTGTGCGCGCGAATCGCCTCACCGCGTTTGCGCCAAGCTTCCCACTGGCCGAACGTCTCTGTCACAGCCTGTTTCTTGTTGCGCAGCCTATCTGTCGTAAAGCGCACCGCTGTGCGCAAGAATTCGTCTTGCATCGCATTTTCTGCGCGGTTGATGACAGTCGTAGCATGGCCGCCTTGTCGCAATTGTGTCATGCCAAGATCTCCTTTCCGTTGCGGATACCTTCATCCAACAGCTCGGCCAAATGCATGACGCGTACAGGTGAGCCCGTTCGGTTTAAACGGCCGCCGATGTTCATCAGGCAGCCCATGTCTGTGCCGACAAGCACATCTGCTTGCGTCTCTTTGACGTGCTGCGCTTTTTCATCGACCATCGCGCCTGAAATGTTGCCCATCTTCACGGCAAATGTGCCACCGAAGCCGCAGCAGTCTTGCGCATAGGGGAGATCTACCATTTCCATATCGCGGACATGATGCAACAAGCGTCGCGGCTCGTCTTTGACGCCGAGTAAACGCGAACCATGGCAGGATGGATGATATGTCACGGTATGGGGAAAGCGGGCGCCCAGGTCTTCCACCTTGAGGACATTGACGAGAAATTGCGAGAATTCATAGACTTTATCCGCAAGTTGATTCGCTTTGTCGCGCCATGGTGTGTCAGCGAACAGTTCGGGGTAGTAATGGTGAATCATGCCGACGCAGGAGCCGGATGGGCTGACGACCACATCCGCGTCTTCAAATGCGCGCAAAAGCGTCGTGCCAACGTCGCGAGAAACGTCGCAATAGCCGCTGTTAAAAGAAGGCTGACCACAGCAGGTTTGTTCGGGCGCGAATGTCACTTCGCAACCATGCGCTTGCAAAATTCGGGTCATGGCGACGCCGACATTCGGAAAGATGCTATCGACGACACAAGTGATGAACAAACTGACTTTCATATCATCTCGCCTCCTGACAATTGGGTTGAAACGTGCTGAAGATGTTGCTGCATGGCCTGCATTGCGGCGGCGCCATCTTGTTGTAGAATGGCGTCGTAAATCATCTGATGCTGCTCAACCAGTCGCGCATCTTCGCCAGGGATGCGGTACAGTGCCAGGCGACTGGCCAAAAGCGCAGATTGAATGCGTTCAGCAATCGTATCCATCAAGGTTTGCATGTATGGGTTCTGCGATGCTTTGGCGATGGCATAGTGAAACTGCCAATCGGCCTCTTCCCCAAGCTCGGCCTTCCCCAAATCACGTTGCATGGCGTCGAGAATGCTGTGCATTTCCGCCAAATGCCCTTCACTGCGCCGTTGTGCAGCATAGCGGCTGGCGCCTGTTTCCACCCAGATGCGCAATTCCAGCAATGCGTGGACATCCCGTTGCGCCAGTATTTCGAGCCGCTGAACGCGATTGGCGACTTCGTTGGCATCAAGTGGAGCGACAAACGTGCCGTCGCCTTGCCGCACTTCGACCAGGTGCAGCACGCGCAAAGCGCTTATGGCTTCACGCACGGCTGCCTGACCGACGCCAAGTGTGGACGCAAGCGATTTCACAGAAGGCAGGCGGCTGCCGGGCGCAAATGTGCCATCGAGAATAGCTTGTTTGATCCGCTCAATCACCAATTCATATGTTTTTGCCTGTTGGACTGGGAGTAATGACATGATGGCCCCCTTCGTGCTGTAAATACATTCATTTGTTTGACTAGAGCATATAAGACCGAGTGATTAAGTCATCTGATGTCTAAAGGATAACATTGGATGAGCATAGGTGCAATGGTTTGGGGAATAGGAGTGGAATTTACAGGCGCACACGATTGGAAATGGGGATATATTCCTTACTCTCAATTGGTAAATGGCTGGCAGGCAATAGGATAATCTAGTAGGATAGAAGTGAGGGAGGAGGAATAACGTTGCATATTCTTTTAATCATACTCATCGTACTACTGGCTTTGATTGCGCTTTTACTGTGTGTGGTCGCAGCGGTTATTCTGATGGCCTTTCTTGCCATTCAGCCGCTTCTCGTGCAGTTGGGCAAAATCGCCGCATTGATTGAGGGGTTTCATTGGTTTGGCAAGCGGCGAACCCTGCGAAAATAAGGTGCGCCGCTTGCCTTCCTATTTCATCAACATGTCCGTGTCATAGTATGGCGATGTCTGTCGGTCGTCTTGCTGTCCTTCAAGAACATTTCAGAGTCTTACTTGATATAGCGTCTTGCACCAATATATTTTGGGCCCCAGTAAGAATTTGAGATGCTATCGAGAGAAACGCCATTGTCTTCAGCGTCGACCATCATGCCGCCGCCGATGTAAATGCCGACATGTGATGCACCTGGCGCATACGTGCTAAAGAAAACAAGGTCGCCTGGTTGTAAATCACTTTCACTTACGGGCACGCCAGAAGCGAATTGTTCTTCCGAAGTGCGGGTGATGGATACACCAAAGTGCCCCAGCACATACTGTGTGAACCCAGAGCAATCAAAACCAGACGGACTGGTACCGCCCCAGACATATGGGGTTCCCATAAAGGATTCTGCGTAACCGACGATGCCGCTTGCACTCGCACTGACCAATGATGCTTGCTGTTGGGCGACGTAAGACGGGTTTGCGGCTTGCGTTTCCGCTGCCAATGTCTCAGCCTTAATCGCTTGAATTTGGGACTGTGTCAAGGAAATCTGGCTTTCCAGTTCACCTTGTTGCGCCTGTCCTGACTGAATTCTGGATTTAATTTGGGTCAGGTCATGCTCGCGGGATGCTTTGATGGTGCGGTCAGTTGCTTGCAGGCTCAGCAGTTGCGTTTTTACTTTTTTCTGCTGGTTTTCTGAAGCCTTCACGGCATTCTGTTTGGTCACCAGAGACTGTTTCAATTGTTTGACCGAATTGACAACATTGTTTTGCGCATTGGAAACGAGCGTCATATTGTAAATTCTAGAGAGTAAATCTTGAAAACTGGTCGCATGAAATAGAACAGCTAGATACGGAACATGACCATCTTCGTATTCAGTGGTCAATAACTGAACGAGTTCATCTTGTTTGGCAGTCAGTTCCTTCTGATTTTTAGCCAGTTGGATGGTCAAGGTCTTTTCACGAGACTGCAGTTGCGCCATCTGCTGGTTGGTTGTGTCGATTTGCAAACTGACATTGTGCAGCGCGTCGTTATACGAATCAATGGCGTTGGTGAGCGCCGCCGCTTTAGCCTGGTTCGATTGAATCTGATTTGACAAGCTGGACGCTTGACTCTGCAAATCCGACAACTTTTGATTCTCATCTGACAACGAGTCTGCTTGAACAGTCGGTAGGGTAAAGGTTAAAAGGGCCATTGTACTGACGGTTAAGGAAGCAAGTTTCACTTTAAAATTCATCTTTTTCCTCACAATCAATATGTCTTTCAATAATGTCTTTCGACAGGTGATGTTCCTAGCGGTCATGATTCGACAAAAAAATTTGTTTCCCTGCCGCACTCAAAAAAATTCCTGAGTATGTGCTGATGATGACGCTTCACATGAGGGATGCGCCATGCGATGTCGAGGGTGAAAAATCGCGGAAAAAACGCTTAACTCTCTATAAAAAGATTCGATTGTCTACAGATTTTTTGTCCGTGTTTGTGAAATTGAAGATGACATCTGAAGTAGAGCGCGATGTGTCATGTGCCCCACACGGGCAGCAGCAGGAAAATCTCATTCAATATGAATCACTGCCGTCGGCGTGATCGAATCGAACACGCGATTTGCTGGTTGTCTACATTCATATCGCGTGGCGTAGAAGGATTCCTGCTGACCGTCTATAATGGCTACAAGATGGAAAATGGAATTTTACCAACGTTAAACGATAAAAATTCAGATACAAAGGTGGTTCGACAGTTGTCGACACAGGCTGAAGTGATTGTAATTGGCGGCGGCGTCGTAGGCGCGGCAGCAGCGTATCAACTTGCGCGTTCGCAAGTGAAGGTGACGTTGATTGACGCGGATCACACTGGAAAAGCGACAGCGGCAGGGGCTGGCATTGTTTCACCAGCGTCCAGTTTTTCGCCGCCTGCGCCTTATTATCCGCTCTCTTATGCGGCAGCCTCACACTATCCCAAACTCATCGCCCAGTTGGCGGAAGACGGCGAAACGGACACGGGTTACGAGGTGGTTGGCGGTCTGTACGTGGCGGCAAATGAAGAAGAAGCGCAGCGGCTTGTGCTCGTCGAGCGGCTCTTGCTGGAAAGGAAGATGGCTGGCGCACCAAATCTAGGGACCATTGCCCGTCTAGATGCTGCTGAAGCCAAGGCGTATTTTCCCGCGCTTGGTGAAATCACAGGGGCCATTTACATGTCAGATGCAGCGCGCCTCAACGGCAGGTATTTATGCAATGCGCTCAAACAGGCAGCCATCCGTCGCGGCGCGAATGTTGTGCATGGCGAAGCCAGAATTGCGTGTAGCGCTGGACGCGTGTCTGCTGTCCATGTCGACGATGACGTACTGACCGCCGACGCCGTCATGATTTGCGGTGGCGCGTGGTCCAACCAATTTGGCGCGGCAACAGGCATCGACATTCCGATCACGCCGCAAAAAGGTCAGATTTTGCATCTGCAGATGGCGCAGCGCACAGATAAGTGGCCCATCATTGTCGGGTTCCACTCCCACTACATGTTGACTTTCCCAGAGCATCGCGTAGTCGTTGGCGCAACGCGGGAAACAGGCAGTGGCTACGACACGCGGGTAACGGCATTGGGCATGCAGGAACTGCTGCGCGAAGCACTGCGAATCGCCCCTGGACTGGGGGCGGGGAGCATTGCCGAGGTTCGCGTTGGACTGCGCCCGGCGAGCCCCGACAATATGCCTGTGCTCGGCGCCATTCCCAGTGTCGATGGATTATATGTAGCCACGGGACATGGCGCAGGAGGACTCACGACGGGGGCGTATTCGGGGATTGCGGTCGCTGAGCGCATACTTGGGAACCAACTTATTGATTTGGCTCCTTTTTCTGTCGCTCGATTTTCCGCGCGATGAACACCATCAACAGAAAAGCAAAAATGCTGCCGACGACATAAAGTAATCTTTTTAGTTTGCTGCCTTTTGCGTCACCTTGACAACCGAGGCGGATATCCAGATAGTCCTTTTCCGCTCGACTATCATGCAGGCGCACATGCACGTCGTTCGTGTCTGCGAACATATGCGCCCGGAAGCGATGCAGATTGGTGACTGGTTTATCAGCGGGCACGTCAAGTGTTCCCTTGCGAGTGGCTTTGGTTCCAAACATGCGCTTCACCTCTTTTGGTTTTGTCATGGTTTGATGAGATATGGCCGAATAAACACAGAAACCTCCGTTGGCACGCCAACGGAGGTTCATTGCTCTATCATGCGCTTGCGAAGTTAGCTGACGGATTCGGACTTCTGCATGTCCTACCAGAAACATCTGGATTCACCCCAAAATATCGGTTCCCCCGCTTCCTTGCGGAATTCAGCGAGCACATATGAAGTTTAGTAACTTTATGTTAACACACACGCATTCAAGCGGCAAATCTTGCCGTTCTGGTCGATCACGATGGCGTGCGTTTATCGTCTGGATGTTCTTGAAGCGTGTCCACACCAGGAAACAAATCGCCGATCAGATGTTTGCGCAACAGTGACTTGATGCCAATCAGCAGGACAGGGCCGATGAAAATCCCTGTGAATCCGATGATTTTCATGCCGACGTATAGGGCAAAGAGCGTGGACAAAGTGTCGAGACCGACGTTGTTGGCCGTCAGCTTTGGCGTGATCATATGCACAATCAACAGGATGATCACTTGAATCAGCAGCACCTTGATGCCCAGTGATGTGTCCCCCATGGCAAAGCTGCCTATGGCCCAGGGAATCGTGATGATGAATGAGCCAATGAAGGGGATGATGGCTGCAAGACCGAACAACAGGCCCATGATGAAGGCGTCCGGGATGTGAAGTATCCACATGGCGATCATCGCCAGTGCGCCAGACATCGCCATCAAAATCAGTTGCACGCGAATGGTGGCGACAAAAGCCCGTATCATGTCGCGAATGGTGGCAGAGATTTTTCCTTCCCAACCTGGAGGGAGGATCTTTACAAAACTATGGTACATGGCTGTTCGATTGATGAGCATAAAGTAGGTGGCAACGAGCGCGATGCCAATGATGAACAGCCAGTCAGGGAACTCTGTCACAAGGTTGAGTAGCACGTTTGCAAATAGCTGAATCCAGTGCTCGATGCCGCTTAGTGAATGCACCGCTTGATTCTGAATCTCGGCAGCCACATGCGGCGGCAGATGACCCAAAAACAGCGCCTGTAATTTCGTCGGATGCTCAATCCAGTCTTCGAGTTGTGCGAAGTACGGCGCAAGCGTGCTGGAGAAGGTCGTTGCTTCGTTGGCGATGGCAATGGCTGCGAATGTACAGAGCAACGCCAAGATCACAACAGATCCAAGCATGGAGATGAGCACTGACGCGATGCGGGGGAGACCAAGGCGTTCAAGCAGGCGGACAATCGGCAAGAACACGACAGCCAAGAGCGCAGCCAGGACGAATGGAACAATATATTTGAAGACGAAAGCGAAGATGACCAGAATGAGCACTACAAGCAAGAGTGAGCCGACAATTTCCAACAGGCTGCCCATGTAGTGTTGAATTTTTAATTCTTTTTCGGATTTACCCATGCATAAACTCCCTTCATAACTTGAAGCAGCCAACGGTTTGGCTGCTTCAGCTAAAATCCTGATTCTATAAAAGAATATTTGTGAATAAACTGCTACCTTGTGCAACGTCATGAGGCGCTTGATGGACGCAGTTGGTCATGATGATCCTGATGGCGTGCGGCAGGCGAACTGCGCGGTGGGTTGTTGTGTACCTGAACGCGTGTCTGTCCGACGGCGCAACTGTTTTTGAATGCATTAAGAATAGCATATTTATCACCATTTGGGTGGATGAGGAGAAGGGGGAATCTGTGCAGAAATCACAAATGATCACATGTTCTATGACCTTGTAGTGGAATGAGATTTTACTTTTCAGAGCTGAGAATGAGTGTTATGCTTAATCGTATATAGTATGTAGTCCAACAGCGTTGAAGACAAGGGGTGGGACACTGGTGAAATTTGCAGCCCAAGAGAATCTAGTTCCTGGTACTTCTTTTCGTGAAAAGGTTGAGAATCTTCGGAAATTTGGTTATGAAGGCGTGGAACTGCGCGGGGATGGTTTGGCATCACGTGTAGACGAAATTCGTTCGACACTGAATGAAACCGGTATCACGGCGACCTGTATATGTGGCGGATTTAAGTTCGGTTTGTTGTTCCCGCAGAAGGAAGATAGGTTGCAATCTCGTGAAGAAATTAAGCAACTATTATCATTGGCCGCGGAGGTTGGCGCAAAAGATGGAGTGATTGTGGTGCCGATTTTTGGCAGTCCGCAGTTGCCGGATTTGACACCTTGGAAAACGCCATTGGAAATGGAAGAAGAGCTTCTGGTCGAGCAGCTTGGCGAACTGGCGGAGTATGCAGGGCAACAAGGGACCAAGGTTATCCTGGAGCCTTTAAATCGCTACGAGACGCACTATATCAATCGCTTGGAGCAGGCGGTGCATATTTGCGAACGGGTAAAATCGCAACACATGACGATATTGGCGGATTTCTTTCATATGAGTATTGAGGAGTCCGATATCGCCAGTTCCATCCGGAAGGCTTCGGACTGGATTGGATATGTGCATTTGGCTGATTCCAATCGGTTGCTGCCTGGGTTGGGCCACACTGACTTTCGCTCCGGTTTTGCGGCGCTCAAAGAAAGCGGATACAAGGGGTGGATGTCGCTGGAGTGCGGCGTGCCTGGGGATCCAGCCGAAACACTTGCCGCCAGTCGACGTTTTATGGCTTCTCAGCTCTAAAATACGACGAATGACAAGGGGAGATTTCGATAATGGCACTAAATATTGGATTCATTGGCGTCGGTGGAATTTCTGAAGTGCATCTGCGCAACATCACAGGGATGGACGACGCGCGTGTAGCCGCGATGTACGATGTAAATCCGCAGCGACTGAATGAGATGGCGAGAAAATACGACGCCGTTGGGTATACGGATTTAAACCAGATGCTGGACAGCGAAAAACTGGATGGCGTGTATATCTGTGTTCCGCCATTTGCCCATGGCGAACCGGAATTGACTGTGATTGAACGCGGTCTTCCGATGTTGGTGGAAAAACCAATTTCCGTTGCGCATGAGCCGGCGGATCAAATTCTAAAAGCCATCCAAGAAAAGCAGTTGTTGACCTCTGTCGGCTATCACTGGCGCTATTCTCGGGCTTCAAACATCGCCAAAGCGACGCTGGCTGGAGAAACGCCAGGTATGGTGTTGGGCTATTGGCTGGGCGGGATGCCCATGGTCGGCTGGTGGCGGCAGATGGACAAATCGGGTGGCCAAATGGTGGAACAAACTACGCACATTGTCGATTTGGCGCGTTATTTGCTTGGAGATGTAAAAGAAGTCTATGCAGTGTACGCCCAACGTGAGATGCAGAGTCTCGTGGATGGTGTAAGTGTACCTGATGTCGGCAGCATCACCTTGCGTTTTCAAAGCGGTGTAGTCGGCACCATCTCGAACACCTGTCTGCTCAATCAAGGTTATACAGTAGGTCTACACGTGTTGACGAGAAATGTCATTCTTGAGGTGGACAGTGACAGCGTAACTGAGCGACGAGCGCTGGAGACAACGATACATCGCAATCAAACCAACCCCTATTACGAAGAAGATGTCGCTTTTTTGAAGGCGATTCGCACCTCTGATCCAACCTGCATTCATTCCAGTTATCAGGATGCGTATGAGACGCAAAGGGTAACTGCGGCGGCCAATGAATCCGCTGAAACTGGGAAACCAGTCCTGCTTTAGCACTTGAGATCAACTCCGCGACACATCAGACATACTTTAGTTGATAGAAAAGAACATGCACGATGCGGCTTGTACCAGCAGCTTGGTGAATGATGTATCGTGCATGGCGTGGGCCCAAGGGCCAACTCTATATCCGGATATAACAGCGATGATGTGTCCGGATGTTTTTATATCCATAAGTAATAAAATGTATTTTTATGCATTTTGAAGAAGTTAACTGTAGGGAGGGTTAGCCAATGGCGACGGTCGTACAACAAAATGAAAAGCAGTTGCAGGCCAAACGTGACACATGGCGGCGGATGAAGAAGAACAAGTCCATCTATCTGTTTATTTCGCCGTTTTATATTCTGTTCGCTGTTTTTGGGCTGTTTCCCATCGCTTTTTCGTTTTTTCTGGCCATGCAGAATTGGGATGGGCTGAGCGCTATGAAATATGTCGGGTTCGAAAACTTTGAACTCGTACTGACAGACGGACAGTTTTGGCAGTCGGTGCTCAACACGTTTATCATTTGGGTTGAATCTACCATCCCGATGCTGTTCTTCGCGTTGGTCATCGCTTTTCTGCTCAACTCAGCGTTTGTCAAGCTGCGCGGCTTTTGGCGCTTCACGTTCTTTTTGCCCAATGTCACGTCCATTGTGGCAGAGGCAGTTCTGTTTGGCGCATTTTTCCAAACCAAATTCGGTATTCTCAACTGGGTCTTTGAAAAACTTGGCTTTGGCGCTGTCGATTGGTTGGACACGAATTTTTGGTTGCAGATTGCCATCGCCATCCTGATTATCTGGCGGTACACAGGCTACAATGCGATTATTTATCTTGCTGGCTTGCAAGCGATTTCAGATGAGCTTTACGACGCGGCCAAAATTGACGGCGCTTCGACGAGACAAATCTTTTTCCGGATCACCGTTCCGATGGTGCGTCCCATCATTCTGTTTACGGTCATCATGTCGACCATCGGCGGCATGCAGGTTTTTACAGAGCCGCAGATTCTCACCAATGGTACCGGAGGACCTGGACACGGTGGTGTTACCATGGCGCTATACCTGTACAATGAAGCGTTTGGCACGCACTTGTTTGGCTATGGCGCGGCCATCGGCTGGTTTTTGTTCCTCATCATCCTCCTATTTTCATTGTTTAACTCTTTGTTGGTCAATCGGATCGCAAAATCGTGAGGAGGGACTCCTATGCAGAAGACAGTTGACAGTAAAGGCTTTTCCTTGGCAAAGGTTTTACTTTACATCTGCCTATGTATTTGGCTGATATTTTCTGTGTTTCCATTTTATTGGCTGATTGTCATGTCCACACGCGGGACGTCCAGTATTTTTTCCTATCCTCCGAAATTGCTGTTTGGCCATATGTTCGGAACAAATCTTCATGATTTGCTTGCGGCCATACCGTTCTTTCAAAGTATGTGGAACAGCTTGTTGGTCGCTGGTGTCAGTACCATTTTGACCTTGTTTTTCACTTCGTTAGCTGGTTTTTCGTTTGCGAAGTTTGATTTTCCCGGGAAAAAGCCGCTGTTCTGGGCTTTGCTCGCAACGATGATGGTACCCGGACAGATGAATCTCGTTCCGATGTTCACCATCATGAAAACGCTTCACTGGGTGGATCACTTGACTGCCTTGATTGTCCCAGGTTTGGCCAGCGCATTCGGCATCTTTTGGATTAAGCAGTTTTCGGAGTCATCCATCCACGATGACCTGTTGAACGCTGGGCGGATCGATGGCTGTAGCAACTTTCGTCTCTACTTCAATGTAGGGTTGCCTATCATGCGTCCTTCTTTGGCGGCGCTGGGTATCTTTTTATTCATGGGTGCTTGGAACGACTACATGTGGCCTTTGGTCGTCTTGAACACGCCCTCTCATTACACGTTGCAAGTCATGTTATCGACGTTGAACGGAATTTACACAGAAAATTACGGCATGGTGATGGTGGGCACGTTGATTGCGGTGCTGCCGTTAATCATCCTTTTTGCGATATTCAGTCGCAAAATCATGGGATCTGTCGCCATTGGTGCGGTCAAAAGCTGATGGTCATCTGAATGCGTCGATGCAAGATTATCAAGCAAAGTGAGGGGAAGGTTATGAAAATATCTCGAGTGGCAGCGTCTGCACTTACTTTGGCCCTGACCCTAGGTACTGTGGGTTGCGGACAGGCCTCGAACAATGCCAATGGAAAGAAGATCACCATCACATTGTGGTATTGGAATCAGTCGCTGAGTGATCAAATTCTGGCGCAAGTCGACAAAGCATTTCCAAATGTCCATTTTGTTGCAGAGAAAATTGGCGGCAACTTCGAGTCCAAGTTGATTGCCTCCCTGTATGCAGGGGACGCGCCAGATATCACGGGCATTAACTCTGCCGATTTTGTTGCGACCATGGTCAAAGACCATAACCAATTTGTAAACTTAAATCAATACCCAGAGGTTCGCGAAGCGCAGAAAAATTACTTAGGATGGAAGTGGAACCTGGCATCCACGCCGGATCACAAGTATCAGGTGGGGATACCCATTGATACTGGCCCGGAGGTCTTGTACTACAACACTCAACTATTCAAAAAAGCAGGGCTGCCGACGGATCCTGCGCAGGTGTCGGAGCAGATGAAGACGTGGAGTGACTATCTGGCAGCAGGCAAGCAGATGAAGGAGAAAACCGGTGTTCCGATGGTTGATGATTTGACCACCATCTACCAGACGGCGCTGAATCAAGGGAAAACCAACTACTTTACGCCGAATATGACACCCATTTACGCGACGAATCCAGTCGTAAAAAATGCTTGGGATTTAGTTATCCAAGCTCATCAGGAAGGTCTGTCGGCAAATATCGCAGAGGGAACCACATCCTGGAGCGCGGGATTGAGCCACAATGGATTTGCTTCATTTATTGGCGCCAGTTGGGAAGTACCGGATCTAGAGCAAGGTGACACGCGCAAAGGTGTTTGGCGAGTTGCGGCAGCACCGGGTGGCCCCTCCGACAATGGGGGATCGTTTCTTGGCGTGACAAAAGACTCCAAGCACCCTGAATTGGCTGCGAAAATCGTGTTATGGATTCTAGATGCGCAACATCAAACGGAAATGTACCCGTCATTGGGGCTGTATCCTTCCACCCCAGCTTCATTTCCACATTTGAATCAGCCGAATGCGTACTTCGGCGGCGAAAATATCAACAAATATTTCGCAGCATGTGATAAACAAATCAAAATCGCGTTCCAAAGTCCTTACGACAGTACGGTCAATGGGTATTTCACACAGCAAGTATCTTTGATTGACAGCAGCAATAAGAATCCAGAGGTTGCTTGGAAAGACGCCATCAACGAATCGAATTCACAGATGAAGCGTATTCTCGATTAGGCAAGGGCGACCGCCAGGCGAAGTGTGACAACACACCGCGCGTGGCGGTTTTTTCGTATGGACTGGAAGAAAAAATGCACTAGAAACCGTGTCCCTGTTCTCAAAATCCAACCAGCGACTTTGTTGTGACAGCGTCCCAACATGTGAATTAGTTTTTGAGAATCCGCCTCATTTCCGCTTTTGATTCGTTAATCGCATCATTCCATGCCACTTGCGCATTTTTGTTGCTATCATCAATCAAAGAAAGCTGTTGTGTGAAGTTTCCATTGATTGTACTGTCATACGGACTCTGAAAAGCGATTTTGATTCCCTTGTCCGACGCTTCGAAGTACTTATTGATGTTCTCGCCGCCGAAATATGGATCCTTTTCATTCAAATGCGGGAAGGACGCCGGTGTCGAGGGATATATCTTGTAATCATCCCACATCTTCGTCTCGTTTTGCGCGTTGTTTATCCATAATGCAACTTTTGCTGCGAGTTCTGGATGTTTCGTATCCTTGGTCACACCGAGAAATGAGCCGCCATTATCCGATGGGCCACCTGGAGACGCAGCGATTTTCCAGACGCCTTTTCTCGAATCTGAATCCTCAAGCTTGTGCAATTCCCAACTTGCACCGACAAATGTAGCAAATGCGTTGTGCGCTGTACCAGCGCTCCAACCAGTCGTTCCGTAAGGAAGATTTGCTGACAGTCCATCCTTGTGAAATTCCACCGCCAGATTCCAAGCATTTTTCACAACTGGGTTCGTCGCATAAATCGGTGTCATATTCGACGTAAAGTAATTGGTCTTTCCTTGGTAGAGCGCCGCTTGATAGATAGTAGAAAGATTGTCGACCATCGGTACGCCTGTTTTTTCCTTTACCTGTTTACCTACAGCAATATAGTCGTTCCACGTCTTAAGCAGCTTCGACACCTTTGCTGGATTTGTCGGCAATCCTGCTTTTTTGAATACTTGCGTGTTGTAGTACAGGACGACAGGACCAGTATCAATGGGGATGCCAACCTGATACTTGTGATCCGGTGTCGATGCCAAATCCCACTTCCAAGTTAAGTAGTTCTTCTTTGCTGCACGTATTTCCGGGTATTGGTTCAAATTGACGAATTCATCGTGATCTTTCACCATCAAAGCGATAAAGTCGGCAGAATTGATGGCCGTGAGGTCAGGCGCATCCCCGGCATACAGGGCAGCAATCAGCTTTGATTCAAAGTTCCCCCCGATATTTTCAGCGACCAAATGAACGTTCGGAAAGGCTTGATCCACTTTTGCCAAGGTAGCTGCATCCAACGCTTGCCCCCAGTACCACACCGTCAAAGTGATTTTATGATTTGAACCACTTGAAGAAGTTCCACATCCAGCCGTGCCTAGAGCAAGAAAAAAAGCCAATGCAGATGCTGTCAGTGCGCGATATTTCATGCGTCTTTCACCTCAATTTTCAATTGATTGGATGCGCTCTTGCATATTCAGTTGCCTTAACTTTTGATGGCGCCAACTGTGACAGAGCCCATAATTTTACGACTGAATATTGCAAAGAGGATAATCAGCGGAATCACGCCGAGCAACGTCCCCATCATGACCATTCCGTAATCCGTCGTATACAGTCCGTTTAGCGTCGATAGCATGACTTGCAGTGTGTAGTGAGAGGGGGTGTTCAAAACGACCAATGGCCACATGTAATCGTTCCAAGACCCCATAAACAGAAAGATGCCTAACGCTGCCAAGGATGGCCGCATGACAGGTAATGCCACGTTGAAGTAGAGACGGAAGATACCACAGCCATCAATGCGCCCAGCGTTTAACAAATCATCGTGGATAGACGATTCGGAAAACTGTTTGATCCAAAAGATGCCGAATGCGCTGACCAAACCTGGGACAATCAAAGCGACCAAATGATCCGCCCAGTGAAATGTCTTCATGATGGTGAACATCGGCACGATATTCATTTGCCCAGGCACCATCATCGTTGCGAGCAAGAGCCAAAATAACGGCTTCTTTCCCGGAAAATGAAATTTGGCGAAAGCAAACCCCGCTAATGAAGTGAAAAACAAGGTCAAAACCGTACCGATACAAGCGACGAGAAAGCTGTTCCACATACTTTGAAAGAATGGAATGGCCGCTAATAGATCCCGGAAGTTCTTCCCTAGCATGTTGCCGAATAACAAGTGTGGTGGATATGCAAAAATGCTTGACGTGCCACGAGTCGCCGCTACAAGCAGCCAATAAAAAGGAAATATCGAGATGATCAGCCAAATGCACAAGAACAGATAGAGGCCGAGTTTCGGAAAGGAGAAGCCTTTACTGTCAATTGATCTTTGCATTGAAATCCCTCCTTACGATTTTGCGATCCGATTGACTAATAGAGAATTAAGCAACGAGAAGGCGATCACGATGAGGAACAAAAACCAACCAATGGCTGCGCCGTAACCAAACAGATGGGAGCCAAAAGCCTCGTTATACAGATAAAGCGCCATCGTCACACCACCGTGTCCTGGGCCACCTGTACTGTTGGTGAGAACCTGCGATTCTGTGAAGGTTTGCATGCCGCCGATGGTGGACATGATCACGGTGAATAAGATGATGGGTCGCATCAGTGGGATGGTGATCCGGAAGAAAATTTGGCTTGTCGATGCGCCATCAATTTTCGCCGCCTCGTACAGTTCCTCTGAAATCGCTTGCAGACCAGCCAAGTAAATGATGGAGTTGTATCCTGTCCAGCGCCAAATGATCAGAATAGAGATGGAAATCTGCAACCAAAAATTCGAGTTGAGCCAATCCACTGGGCTTAAGCCGAATTTTTCGAAGATCCAATTCAGAATGCCAAATTTCGTTTGGAAAAATGTTCCGAACAAGACAGCCTCGGCGACAAGGGATGTGACATTGGGCAGGAAAAATGTAAACCGCCAAAAGCCGCGAAATTTGACAAAGGCCGAATTGAGTAGAAATGCGATGACGAGTGCCAAGAATAACTGTGGAATGGTAGATTCAACCCAGATAATCAGTGTATTGAGAACAGATTGCCAAAACTGTCCGTCGATCAGCACAAGTTCAAAATTTTTGAAACCAATGTACTGCATCGGGCTCAAGCCGTCCCATTTCTGCATGGCCAGATAAAATGAAAAGGCAATGGGGAACAGGCCAAAGATGGCAAAGAGAATGTAAAATGGAGAAATGAGCAGATAAATGATTTTGTTCTTTTTGATCTCCCGCCATGTTTCCCCTTTTGTTTTCAATGGTTTTTTGGTCGACGGTCGTACGATGGTCGCCATTGTTTGCCCTCCCCGTGGCTTTATGTTTTCATCCAACTCAAAGTGGATATCTTTTAAAGCGCATTAAATGGCTACTGCTAACATGTCGTTGTACAGGTACAAATACACAAAACGATGACCATCAGAAGAAGTTGCCCTGGATGTAAACGCTATCATCAAATTGTGGTGTTTTGCGTGGAAGAATTGCTCGAAATCCGTCTTGAAATGAAGGGAACCTACTTCATCCAGTTGCCTCCTCTGATCGACCATTTAAACCTGTTTCTTGTATAGGACATACCACGTGAGGCAGCGTCAACCGCAATGAACTTGTTTGCTGTTTCTCAAATGCGCGGTATGGCAACTTTCACCTCCTGACCATGAATACGTTTTAAATGACTGCATCCAATACTCCGAATCCGCATTCAACATAAGTATGAGGTATTATCATTGGAGTATAGCGATGCTCACTAGCAAAGTCAACAATCCATTTTGAAGCATCAGAATATTTGATGCAAAGTGAATGAAAGCTTGGGCTTAATTTGATGCAGTGTACGACGTTGCTCGAATTCCCTTATCAAGCGCTGATTCTTTGTAGAATGAGGCTCGAAATCGCGACCAATGCCCAGGTGCAAAGCCCCATCAACAAAGGGCGATATCCAGTTTTCAGCAGTGCGCGGAGGTTTGTATTCAGTCCAATCGCTGCAAGTGCTACAGAGATGAAGAATTGACCCACTGCGCTGATGATGGGGCCACCTGTCTGGCCAAAAACATGGAAGGTATCCAGTGCCGACATCATGACAAAACCAACGATGAATAAAGGGAATTTGATTTTTACGTTATTCGATCCGCTCGTTTTTTTATGGAAGATGGAATGGATGGCGAACCAAAGGCTGATTGGGATGATTGCCAGTGATCTGGTTAGTTTTACGACGGTGGCATATTGACCTGCTGCATGTGAAAATGAGTATCCGGCGGCAACAACAGAGGATGTGTCGTTAATGGCGGTTCCCGCCCACGTGCCAAACTTGATTGAAGAAAAATGAAAAATATGACCGATCAGTGGGAAGAGAAAGACCGCAATCACATTAAACGTGAATATCGTCGATATGGAATAAGCGATATCTCCCTCTTCAGCGTCGACAAGCGGCGAGATGGCAGAAATCGCCGAAGCGCCACATATGCTGGTGCCTACGGTAATCAAGCGCGTCAAGTTTCTTGGTAGATGCAACAATCTGCCAATGATGGTTCCGCCAATCAGCGCGATCACCAATGAGCCAATCATCACCCAAAACGACTGCATGCCTGTTTTCCATACTACAGCGAGATTGAGATTTGCGCCTAACAAAATAATGGCGAATTGCAGTATGCGCTTGGCTGTAAACGACACGCCTATCTCTGCATTTGGAATGCGTCCGAGTAGAAGATTGAAGAGAATGCCCAGCAAAATGGCGACAATCGGCGCTCCGACAACAGGTGTCAGGTGCCCAATGTACGAGGCGGCAACGGCAATGACAACTGCCATTGCGAAACCTGGCAATACGTCCATTAGATGTCGGAGACGTTCGAGTGTGAACATGAGAACAGTTCCTCCTTGAAGTTTGATTTAAGGTATTACCACGTACATATCTTATGACTATGGAAGTGTAGTGTATAATCAGGAAAATTTAGTATCATGATAAGAGACCCTTATCGTTGCTTTTGTACAGCGCTGAATTACATTTGCATCACTAGATCATTGGGGGCGAAGGATTGGTGTCCTCGGTACAGTTCACTTCATCTATACCACTTTAAATATTCTGATGTTTCGGGAGGAATGGTTGACTTTGCTGAGGGGCTTCGATACAATCCACTGGTATTACCTCGTACTTATGTGAACGTTTTACTTTGAAGAAATCGCTTATTTTGAATCATTCAGGAGGGATTGATTATGTCAAAACGTTATCGCATTGCTGTCATAGGAGCTGGCGACATGGCGGGGAACCATGTGAGAGGGTGGATTGCAGCTGGCCATCACGTCGTCTCTGTTACAGATATAGACCAAGCGCGTGCTAAGGAACTCGCGGAGCGTTATAACGTGCCGAATGTCTACGCGGATCATCACGAGGCGCTTGAGGATGCGACTGTCGACATCGTCTCTGTCTGTTTGCCCCTCAAATTTCATGCCCCTGTGACTGTTGATGCTGCAGCGAAGGGGAAACATGTGTTCTGTGAAAAACCGTTGGCAAGTTCCCTTGCAGATGCAGAAAAAATGGAAGAAGCGATTCGGAAAGCTGGCGTACAGTTCGGCATAGGTTTTCAGCGCAATTTTGCCAAAGGTGTATCCACTGTCAAGCAGTGGGTGGAGGAAGGGAAATTTGGTCGTCCGCTCGTGTTTAATTCCGACTTGTTGCAGGAAGTGCGGCCTAAAGTGGCCATGCATGACAAAAACGGAAATAAAGGGCCGTTTGTCGATGCTTGTTGCCATTACTTTTACATGTGGAACACCGTTTTCCAATCACAGCCGAAGCGTTTGTACGCCAGAGGCGGCATTCTTGGCAAAGACAGGCCGGAAATCGCACATTTCAAGGAACTCGCCATTGATACGGGCGTGGTCATCGTTGAATATGAATCGGGCGATATCGGGACAATGACGGTTTCGTGGGGATTGGCCAAAGGAACGCAATTGCGCGGTCATGCGGATCGGATCATGGGACCGTGCGGTGGCGCAGAAGGTGGATTTAACCATTTTGGCTCAGACATCCATATCGATCTCTTCGTCGGTGACAATAAAGAATCGGTCGTGATCGAGAAAGAAGATCTGTTTGAGACGGAGTTAAAACTGTTTGCGGATGCCATTGAAAAGGGTGAGCAAGCGCCGGTAGGTTTTACCCAAGGGAAAGAGATGCTGCGGATGTCTCTTGCGGTGCTCGAATCGATTGAAACTGGGAATATTATCGAATTTTAACGTAAAGGCAACTTGCGCGATGGTCCCATCGATAGAACCATGAGCGCATGTCAGTTGGGCGTCGCGCATGGCGCGCAATGGCTCGATTTATCTAGAAATCTACCATTCTGAACTTGGCGTGTGAAAAGAGGAGAAGATCATGATTCGGTTTTCAGCGCATTTGGAAATGAATTTCGGTTCAGCGTATTCCTTTGCAGAACGGTGGCAAAGCGCGGCCCACAGCCAGTTTCAGGCGTGTGAATTTGTCTGGAGACAACATGGGTTATCAGAAGTGCTGGCGCTGCGAGAAAAAAACCAAATGGCAATCACTTGTTTGGGGGGCACGACCGGATTTGCGGTGGATGGCGGTCGTCCGTTGCTGACCAGACCCGAGGACCGCGAATGGCTGGTTCGGGACGTACAGGAGGCAATCGACTACGCTCAACAGATAAATTGTCCGAATCTGGTATTCGTTCCGGGCAATTTGCATTCGGATTGGTCGATTGAACGTCATCGCCAGGAGGCAGTCAATTCGTTTAGCGCGGTTGCTCCACTCTTGGAAGCGGCAGGCGTGACCGCCGTGCTCGAACCGCTGAACAGCAAAGTGGACCATCGTGGCATATATTGCGACACTTCCGCAGAAGCCTTCCGCATTGTGGAGCAGGTAGGCAGTAAAAATGTCAAAATACTGTACGACATCTATCACATGCAGATTATGGAAGGGAACTTGATTGACACGATTCGTGCCCATCATGCGTTGATTGGTCATTATCATGTGGCACGTGTTCCTGGACGCAATGAACCGCTTGGCGGCGAAGTGAATTTGCCGGCGGTGTTGCAAGCGATTGAAGAAACTGGGTATCAGGGGTTTGTCGGAATGGAGTATAGTCCAACCGGTGAAACGATAGAATCCTTTAAGCAGTTAAGGGAAGCGTATCCGGCGTCTTTTGGTTGATAAGACGTGCGTTCTAATTAAGCTTTTGTTGAGAGAGACACCATCCTCGGCGTGGGTAAGTGGCTGTCTGGTGCAGCGTTACCAGCCATGCATTCAGTGGATAACGTGGTCATAAAGCGTATGATAGCTTTAAATGCCATGGTTTCGATGGTTCAAGATAACAGCAATAAGTGCATAAACCGCTGGGGCAGATGGATTGAAATTCATCTGTCCTTTATTACGAGACGAACGCCAAAGGATTGTTCGCACAGTTGTGGGTTCAGTTGCTTAGAGAGAATCACTGGAAGCATAACACACACCTCCTATCAAATTGGGAGCAGCTGAACCGTGCCAAAAACTATATCAGCCATCATATTAATCGAGAGATCATACTCGATGATTTGTCATCGATTGCGAATATCAATAAGTATTACTTATGCCGACTGTTTAAAAATGCATTCGGAATGACCCCCATTCAATATCACGTAGCCATCCGCTTGGAAAAAGCGAAGCAGATGGCTTAAAAAAGCAATTTGGGTTAAATCATTGTCGAAAATAGATAAATATATTCCCCCTGAAAAGGCTTACAATTCTCTATAGAAGCAATTAAAATCAAGGCGATAGCAAACGAGGAGAAGAGTGATGTATACATTCAATGGTCTAGATATGGGCATTGGCAATTTATCAGATGCGCCGTAAAAGCCCTTGCTTTAGCTATGGGGATATAAGGCGCTCGCCGTTAGGCGAAATGTCTTTTAACGATCAACTAAACGTTAGATGACATAGTCGTATCTAACTTGTTTTGGTAAGATGTTTTTGGGTGATCGCAATGAGTAGAGACGTCGAATCGAAATGTCACATTTGACTGCAAGTACCATGTTGTGTTTTGTCCGAAATACCGGAGAAAGGTGCTTGTAGAGCCCGTTGAATCACGTTTGAAGCAATTGTTAATACAGAAGGCGACAGAAATCCAGACCGAAATCGTTGAAATGGAAATCATGCCTGACCACGTTCACCTTCTCATCAAGTGTGATCCACAATATGGGATACACAAGGTCGTCAAACAACTCAAAGGGCACACTTCGAGAGTCCTTCGTGATGAATTCAGACAGCTAAAGAGTCGGTTGCCTTCTCTGTGGACCAATTCATACTTTGTTGCCACCGTAGGGACTGTTCAACTCGATGTGATTAAGAAATACATCGAAGAACAGAAATCGAGGTGATCGTATGAGGAAAGCGTACAAGTTCAGGCTCTATCCAACCAAGGAACAAGAGGGTCGAATTCAGTTCACGGTAGAACGTTGTAGGCTTCTGTATAATCGCCTTCTTGATGAGCGCAGAGTAGCCTACGAGACAGCGCAAACGACACTGAACTAC
>NZ_JBHUCX010000086.1:0-7477 GCF_042678105.1 Alicyclobacillus fodiniaquatilis | reverse complement strand
AGCGACGTACGAGCGGACACACAAACCTGCAGCCTAAGCAAACGAAATGGGATTTTCATACATTCTCGGTTTGGTGTGTCCACCATATTGACTTAATACCACAAGTTCTGTGGCAACAAACTCCACAAACTTCTCTGATTGTTGAATCTGAGACTTTGAGTACTGTTTCGGGTGAGAAATCACTTGTGCTTCCTTCTCCAGTTCCATACCTATTCCCATGGTGTGGTTTATCCCCATTTGTTCGATAAGGTAAGAAAAAGCCTGAAACTGTCCAGCCGCTTCTGCGAGATACACAACAGCATCCATCGTATTTTGATTTTTCAATTTCCCACTAAAAATGTCGTTGGTTCGATTTACCCCCTCCAATACGAATTCAAATCGTCCATAAACGGCACTTTGCGTCTTTCGAGAATACTTATATTGAATCCAGTTACAAACCAAGGATGTCAAAAGCAATATGGAGATTACTGCAATCAAAGTTCTCACAAGTGCTTTACTCATTACTTCGCTCCTTTAACGAACTCTTGCAGTATTTGCGATCATGTTCGATTAACCTCTCTCAATGATCTAAAACTCAAAATCAGCTATTCAGATTTCTAAAAGTCACGCTATTGCACTATGATGCCCTTGTGCAACAGGCAATAGCACGTATAATCATGCAATTATCCAATTTCAATAAATAAAACCATTTTGTTCGAGTACCTATTATCCGCCGACATCATCGAAATAAACCCATTTCGGGGGTAGGTGTAAATCCTAATGATTCATACAAATGTCTGGCGGTATCGCTTGCATGAAGTCTAAATAACCTTATGTTTTTCTCAGAAAACCATTCCAAGGCTGCGTTTGTAAGCATTCGTGCATAACCCTTTTTTCTGAATGGAGGTTCTACAAATACGTCGCCAATTAGCCCGTAAGAACGAAGCTTTAAATATCGGTAAGGTGCATCATCCCTTATAAATGCCCCTGCACATGCAATCAGTTGGTTATCAATTTCGATTACAAAATGCTGTGCAATTCCTGCCTGATATAGATCCCTATAATCTTCTTGAACAAGTTTGTGAAAATCAGGGAGTAACCTATTTGCCATTCCCGTTTCTTCGTACATTTTGTACTTCATCTCAACGATTTTTGGAATTTCATCCACTAAAGCAGCTCTGTACAAATGTATCATCTCTCGTTTACTCCTAAAGTTATCCCTCTCTATGATTAAAAGCTCTATTCTCTATGTGATGATGGAATTATCGGATATTCATACAAAATCTATAGCGGCGGCATCAAGTTGCGTTCTAGATTATTTCCATGTATCGAATACTTGTACGGGTCCGCGCCATTCATCTCCGTTCATAACGACTTCTCGATAGTCACCGCCAGTGTACTTATTAATCACGTCATTCCAAAACCGATTTGCAGTCGTATTGTTGGATGTTTGCCTCAGCTCCCAATTACCTGGAAACCGATCAAAAATCAGATGCGCTGCTTGCATTCCGTATCCGTTACGTCTGAATTTACGCATGATAAAGAAATCACTAATGAGATTTGTCTCGTTCGCATCGCTTAACTTTGCAAACTCTTTTGGGATATCGAGAATCACCAATGCAAAACCAGCTATTTCATCATCCACCTTGAACAGGAGTGGACGTCTAAACTCCTCCGTCCATTGGTGGTCCAAATACTTGTACTGATACACACCATGTTGCGTCAATGCGTGTCCGTCGAACTCACTAGAATCATAGCGGTAGAACTGGATCAGTTGTTGAAGCAGGGGCTTATCCTCATAAGGAATAGGCATTACCTCTAGCATTGCGAAATCTCATCCCTTTCAAAAGGAAACGACCATACCGTATCGGATATGGTGCTCATCTATTAAAAATGTTTCATAATTTGACAAAAATTTATTGAACCATTGCTGTCCCATTGTTCAATAACGCAACTCGTATGTATTTGCATGTTCATGCACTCCGATATCGGTTTTTACGTAGCCTTCTTGAACGCAGCCCGTATGTTCAAGAACTCTAGTCACTGTAATCCGTGTAAAAAAATCTGGCTTCTGATTACAGGATCACCGAGAGTGAACCACAACAATAGTAGCCAAACTATAATTCCCATCACCACACTGAACCGTGCAAAGGCTTGGTTCTCCTTCCGTAACAACGGGTAAAGGGCAATTAGTAACGCACCAAAGGCAAGTGTAACTACAACCATAAGTTGTCCCGTAAGTGTTTGAAAAACCATGTTTATCCTCTCCTTCAAGGATAATCAGCCCGCTTTTGCTTCCTGCATACTCCTGTCCATGTGCTCAAGAGAGCTGCAAAACTACAACTGAATGATTATTCAGGAATCATAACTCACTTATTGGATTTTCGCTCCCGTTTAGCGACAGAGTAAGAACGTTTCTTTTTGTATTAGTCTTACTTGTGCTGTAAAAAAACTGTATATCTCCGCCCATAAAAAATGGTAGTTCTTTGTTTCCTTCCTCGGTATATCCGTGCAATGCGAATTGTGGTTCTTTAAAATCCAGCAGTTTCGAGTTACCAAACACCTCTTTTATTGGAGCATTGAAAGTAAACTTTATGGATTGTCCTTTTTCCAGATCAACTATGATTGCTTTGCTTGCTTGACCTTCAACTGCAAACGGATTAGCTGTTCTTCCATTTGTAACTTTTATCGGATAACTCAAGTACATTGTAAGATTGTGTAATTCCAAAGGCGATGAACTGCTTACTTGAATGGTATACAATTCATCGCCATTTTTTGATTGATGGTTGATCAATTTGAAATGAACATTTTGATCATTAAAGACCGGTGTTCCTACTGCATTATTTCCTGATGTATTTGTTGCTAGATTTGTTCCATTACTGGTTGTCGTACAGCCAGCAAGAATTCCTGTCATGCTAAGCGCTATGCCTGCTGTAACCCATTTTTTATAACTTTGCATTCCTAAATGCCCCCTCATAATGCCCACTACGTCTTATTGCGTAAACTGTGATTGTGTTGGTACACCCTTGAAATTTTTGATTATTCCAGTGTATTCCATTACCTCTTTCGCATTCCTGCTACGGATCCAGATTTAGCAATCTGAAAGAAACACAAGCATATTTAGTTTCATTCGTAAGCAAAAGGCCGAGGGAAAATTCCTCGGCCTTTTGCCCTTGTACAACCAACTGGATTAATTCAATAGATATGCACTAAACCTGAATGTGCCTATTTTCGTCGTACTTCGGACGCTACAATGCAACGAAACACAATTCGTATCGAGTTTCTTTCAGACATGAGTTCTGATAACCTTTTTATTGTTTGGATAAACACCCATATTGACTAACGGATCTATTTTTCAGGCCGATTCCTTTTATAGGATTCAAATTCATGATACTTCATTGTTTGTCTTAACACGAACGAGGTGATGATCCACTGCCCTATCGCCTCTAATTCTGCTACCCCGCCACCCCAATCATGGTGTGCTGTTTGATAGCCCGACACAATCATGTATATATACATGCCAATCATGTAACTGACCAAATACAGGACAGATGAACTCCAGTAAAATTTTATCCTCCATTTTTTATCAATATTAAGCGCTGGTGTTTTTCTAAACAGCATGAACTTACTAACGCCAATTGGGAGCAATATTCCCTCAATGATGTACAGAAATAGACCATAACCCCATTTGTATCCAACTTCGTACCAAAGCCAAGCATATAATATTTGTAAAACCAGCAAACTAAAGAAAATAGTTAGAAATGATCTCCAAAACCACTTCACTTAGTTGCCTCCTGTCTGCTTTGCAACGTCTGATAAGAAAATGTTATGTAACATTCCGGAAATATCAGCGGATGAAAAAATATGGGGGCAGTTCGACACTGCCCCCATATTCTCATACTGGCTTAGATTTTTCGGCAAACATACATGACTTCCACTTCGTCCAGTTCGATTTTGCGTCGTCCCCAGTTCCCTGCAGTTCCACCCCAGATATGTTCAACTTCAAATCCTGATATTTGCAATAAATGGGTTATTTCAGGTGGCGTATATCTTCGTTCTTTGAAAACAATTTCCAATCCTTCATCGGTGGCCACTTTACTAATCGAGGTCATTGAAATTGGATCAAATTTGTCATCTTTCACATTGTCCTGAATAAGATCCCGTATTTTCGCATAAGCATTCAGCGTCGTTAGAACGAAAGGACTACCCGGCTTCAATGCATTGTGAATGTTTCTCAGAATCGATGCATTGTGCTTCTCTGGGTCGTCATTATAATTGGACATTCCAAATGCTCCTACACAAAGGCTGACGGCTGCATCAAATAACTTACTCGTAGTGAAGCGTGTTGCGTCTGATTGTATAAACTCAACCTTAACACCTGCTCCTCTAGCCGCATTTTCCGCCTCTTTGAGCATTCCAGAGGAAATGTCTACTCCGGTGATTTGGAATCCTCTCTTAGCAAGCTCCACTGAGTGGCGCCCTGTACCACACCCAATATCCAGGATATTACTCCCTTGAGGAAGGTTGAGTTCCTCCAGGAGAAAATCAACTTCTGAAAGGGTGTTTTGCGAAAAACCGTTCTGCATATACACCGAAGCGTGTGCATCATAAAAGGATTCCCATGTTTTCACTATTGTCAACTGAATACCCCTTTTGAGGGGAAACACGCTGGTTTATGGGTTAATAGGCGTTATCCCCTTCGGAAAGTTTACCCGAAACAGTAGTGTGCTTTTTCATTGCAACAACACCTCCCAATAAGTGCCTAAAAGTGATGTCTCCGTAGGTTTTTTATAACTCCAACCCAGTCTCTCTGCATGGTTACAGTTAGGTACGCAAATAATCATACCTTCAGTGTGATTCTCCTTGACTATGCTTGGTTCAACCATTACTGGACCTTAGACATGGTGGAATTATGATTCCCCTTCGGTACATCTCCATCTGGAATCATAAATCAATTCTAAAAATTCAACAATCCATGTTAAACATTGCTGTCATGAAAGAAACACAAGAGTATTGTGTTTCCTAAAACATGCTCATCAAAGGCAACAGTCCGAGGGGTTCCTCGGACTGTTGCCTCGTATTTTCGAGACCTTTTGTTTTAACCAATTTCTCGGGGAAGCCATCATTCTTACTATTACCGCAAAAACAGTGATGACTTAAAGCCACCACTGTTTTTGTATTTTTACTCCTCACGACAGGTACATTTGAGCAAACTCCTCAAGGGTTTGAGGATTAGTTCCGTTAAATTGCAATTCTGTTATCCCTCCGTTGGTTTCTTTGTGATACACGGTGAGTTGTTTATATGGGTGTCCTTTTTCTGAGAACAGGAAAGCCAGGTTATTAGCCCCGAAGCCAATTAAAAGCTGTGAACCAGGCAAATAGCTAATGGACGTTGGATGCTCATATTTATAGATGACTTGATTATTAGTTGATTTATCAACCATTTTAAGGTAGTTCTGTTGCCAAACTGACACCTGTTGCTTATTGTCTTCACTGGTGTACCAATCAAAATAACCAATTCGGTTGAACAAGACCGTATTAATTTGTGGAGTATGATAGCGAAATGGAGTTTTTATACCCTCCGATTCTCTTAGTTTCCACCCTGTAATGCTAGACGGTTGACGTATTGGGAACTTTGCTTGTTCTCGGGATGTCTGTAGATTATAGATTTTTGGTTTGCTTCCCGATAATTTCTGATTATATAGTTGCGATTTCACACCATTTGGAGATAACGGTGCTACGTAGTTTTTATAAGAAGTGGTTTGCTTTACACTAAATTTATAAACATGAATCCCGGCCCAATTAAAGCTTTTATCACCAAGTGTATGTGCCTTAACGCTAGAAATATCCGCGATAGATTTTGTCTTGCTTGCCACTGTGGTTCTTGAAGCATCGGAATTGGCAACAGAGACAACGATAAACGCGCAAACGGCAACTGCTGCAATAACTGCAATTGTGCTTTTTACGTACGAGCCATGCTTCTCGAACTTTTTCTTTTTTATTTCCTTTGATAAATTTCTCCATATCTCTTCTTGGTCATTTAGGGAAAGGGATATCTGAGGTAGCATTTTGTCGATCTCATTTTTAATATCTGTGTACTCCATACGAATCAACTCCTTCAGAAAGATATTCCCGTAGTTTTACGACAGCTTTGTGTAAGATGGTTCGAACCTTAGATTCTGTCCATCCCAAAATGATTGCTGTGTCTGAAGTGCTCATGTCATGGATTAACCGCAGCGTAACTACTTGTCGTTGTGACTCTGGCAAAGCCAAGATGACATTCTGCAATTCAATGTACCCTTCATCAGAAGGCACACTTACAAAATCGGCGGAACCATTCCCTTGGACTATTCTTTGATTTTTCCGTTTTCGCTCGACATCATGAAGATAATTTTTTGCAATACTCCACAGCCATGTCTTCACAGACGAATCCCCGCGAAAACCCTCCCAGCCGCGAATCACTCGTATGAAAATTTCCTGAACGGCATCTTTTGCGTCACTTTCATTTCTTAACATGTAGAAGGCGTATCGATAAAGATCGTTGCTGTATGTCTGAAACAGCTCATGTACACCATCTTCTGAAGACCGTCGTTTCATCATCCGCCCTCCCAAATTCCCTATGTGCAATATTAGACGGTTTGGAGTTATGCTTTGTTGATAACTATTTTCCTAAAATTAAGGTAATTTGTTTGAAAAGTTTACGGAGGAGATGTAGTCCTCCGCCTGCATCGGGGGCTAGCGATAGATCACGAAAGAAACACAAGTATATTGTCAGGCTGTTGAGAAAGGGGGCTTTGAGCACTCTCTCCGACGTCTTTGGGCGTCTGTTTTTTTAGTTTGGGTTTCAAAACTGTATTAAGATCGTGCAAAGGGATAAAATTCCCCTTCATCCCGCTATTTTCGCTAGGTGAAGGGCGATTTTTTTCATGTTTTGGTACGCTACGGTCAGCAATGCTTGTTCCAACACATTCTCTCGTCCACGAAATCGAGCGTACCTGTACCCATGCAATTGTTTTGCATCGGCAAAGCTACGCTCAATTGTTTCTTTTCGTTTTTGGTATAGATACTGACCCACCTTGGTGAGTAGGTTTTCTCGCACCCATTCCCTGCTGTCTTCCCACACGTGTCTCGTGATTACCTTATGGTGGTTTCTGGAAAGTGTACATTCAGAGAGAAAGGGACATTTCTCGCACTGTTTTTTTTCGGATACATAGTGCCTGTACCCATCGCGAGTTGTTCTTTTGTACTGCAAGATTTGTTTATTTGGACAGACGTACACGTCTGTCTCGGCGTCGTATTTAAACCTCCATTTCTGAAACAGTCCTTTCGTTTTATAAAACCGACGTTGTCCAATGACGGCGTATATCTCTCGGTCCTGGAGTTGTTTGCAAATTGCAGAATTCAGATAACCAGAGTCTAAAGCTACGGCTTCAACTTTAAATCCGAATCGCTTTCGTTGGTGGTCAAGTCGTTCTATATACGGTAAAGAGTCATGCAT